>JAOTWK010000046.1 GCA_029862935.1 Gemmatimonadota bacterium
AGTAGGCAAACGCTCCTTCGTAGTCGGTGGTCGCGAGCTCATGCCAGGACACATCACCGACCTGGGGTTTTCCCACCGGCGTGGGACTGTCCGCCCCGGAGAGGTACATGGCAAACGCCGCACCTTGAGGATCCGCGAGCACGGCGAACGCGCCTGCGGACGGAATCTCGGTCAAATCCACCAGGACCGTCCCGCCCAGAGACTTGGCACTCGCGACGGCGGCCTCGAGATCCTCCACACCGATGTAGGCGAGCCAATGTGCCGGAGCCCCACCTCTTCTTGCGTCCTCAGGCAGCTCCATGATGCCGCCCATCGGGGTGCCCTGATTGGTCCACATGTCGTAGACCATCGGTCCATCCCAGGCCTGCGTCCCCCATCCAAACAGCGCTGTGTAAAACGCTTTCCCCTGTTCTGTATCGGTCGTCATGAGATCGTACCACACGAAGCGGCACTGCGGAACATCAGACATGCACCCTCCTCGGTCCACTGGGCCGACGGTCGTGAGCAGGCGCTACGATTCCATCGACAGCATGAGCGATCAGGGACGCTCGATTTCAACGAGCTGCCGTAGCAGACCCTCGAGCACACTGAGACTCACCGAAGCGCGGGCGGTCACCAATTCGTCTCCAAACCGAACCGTCCCGATGGCTGAGTCACCTCGGAGTGGACTGACCCGGAGTGCACCTCCGCCCACGATCGGTCCCGCGCGATCCATCGGGACGACGGTCAGTGCGAGCCCCTCACCGGACGCAAGCACCTGCACAACCCGATAGCCACCCGTGCCACTGGGAAGGTCCTCGACGCTCTGAATCTGAAGACCTTCGACCACCAGGACCCTCTCGGCGCGCGCCGGACTCGTGATGATCCGAGGCGGTGGGCGCGTACCGGTGTCTGCCGGAGCAACTGCAGCCGGTGCGCCTGCCTGGCCGGTCGTGTCGGCGCCGGCCGGGAGCGACTGATCGCCCACAATCTGCGCGGCATCGCCGATCACCGTGGGCACCGTCTCCGCCACAGCACCGCCAGCATCAAAGACCAAGGAATCAACGGCCGTCAGGGGCGCGACGATGGGGTCGACGGCTGCAGGGTCGCCCAGTGCCGTTCCACCGGTGGTCGATGCCGGAAGCGATTCCTGGACGGCTCCCGACCCCTCCGGACCCCCAGTTGATTCCGATCCATCTCCGCTCAACAGAATCGCCAACCCACTGGCACCCACCACCACAACCACCGCCGCCACCGTGGGCCATAGCCAAACGGGCCTGGATTTCTCCTCATGATAGCCGAGACCCGAGAAGAGCACGTCGCGCCCGCGCGCAGGCGCAGAGGCACTTTCGGGCTCCTCGCGAGGCTCCGCACCCGTAACAGCACCCAGCGCCGGTTCCGGAGGCGGAACCTCGGTCTTGACGGCCGGCGGGTCGAAGGACTCGATGCGTTCCGGTTCTGGTTCTCCAGCCGTCTCGACCGGCTCAGGTTCGGGGTCGGAGACGAACGGCTCGGGCTCGGCAGATACGTCAGTGGGCTCGGTCTGCGGCTCGAATGCTCGCGCAGCCGGCTCCTGGTACCAGTCCACTTCGGGCGGAATCGCCTCGCTCGCGGGCGATGGAGCAGTCTCTTCCTCTTCGGTCTGTTCCTCTTCAGTCTGTTCCTCACCTTTAGGTCCGCCGCGCTCTTCAATTGAGAGTGCGGCAGCAACCGTCCCCGCAGGCTCCTGCTCCGCAGGCAGCGTGATGTCGCTGGTCACGATCGAGGGGTGCGCCTCGTGCTCCTGTTTCTCATCTTCGGGCTCCTCTTCATCCTCGCCATCTTCTTCCTGAACCTCCTCCTCGGGCTCTCTTTCCTCCTCCTCCTCGAGCTCTTGCGCCTCGAAATCCTCATCCGGCTCTTCGTGTGGCTCCTCAACCGCACTCAGTGGCTCAGCAGGGGCCGGCGTCGGAGATGGTGGACGGGCGCGCTTCTCGACTTTTGCAAACAGCTCCTCAAGGTGGCGCTGAACCTCCTGATGTGGCCGCCCGGCAAGTGCTTCCAGCCGGGTGAGCGTCTTCGCGAGCTTGGCCCGTTTGGCATAGTCGACGAGGACGGCCCGAGTAGCCTCGACGTGACCGTGGTCTAGGAGGCCCTGCGCAAAGCGGAAATACACATCCGTCTGCGTGCGGTCGGCCCTGAGCACCTTGAGGCAGAGCACGGAGATGCTCTTCGCCGAGCCGTGTTCGGCGTAGTGTTGGGCGGCCCGCGCATACATCGCGACGGAGGCTTTCGCGTCTCCAGTCTGCGAAAGCAAGTCCCCCAACTTGGCCATCAAGGGTAACTCGCGCTTGATGGCCGGCGAGCCTTCGAGATGATCGAGGATTTCGCGATAGGTGGCGATGGCTTCAGCGAGATCGCCCGCGCGTTCCTGTCGGGCGGCTCGCTGCTTCAGCGTCGTGACGTCCACGCCCCCCCGCTCAGTCAAGGTCGGTGATGGTTGGTGATCGTAGGTCGTAAGGTAAAGAGGCCGTCGGAGGGGGCAAGCGCAGTGGGCGGTGGCGAGCCGTCTCTGCGTCCGCACTCACCAATGGTCGTCGCCACAACGCGGCTACGACAGGGGCCCCGTGAGGTATGCCAACCTCGAGGACAATTCAGCCTGGTGGACGTCCTCGAGCCCCGGGGAGATCGACCGCAGGAGCTGCGACAACGCCGGCCCCGCAAAGCACAGACCCTTCCGCCGGCTCTGCATCGGACTCGGCATCCCGGCCTTGGGCCGATGCCTGATCTGCATTCCCATGAGGCGCCTGTCGATGCGGGCGTGGGTGAAGCGGTCCGTACACTCGGTGACCAACGTTGCCATGCTGTCAGAGGAGTGCGGGGACTTCTTGAGCTCGGAGGAATCGACGACGTCCCGGAAGATCGAGAACCGGCACAGCTCACCGCTTTGCCGCGAGAAGAGATCGAAGAACGTCGCTGTACCCTCCTCTGCGCTGCCAGCGCGCTGCGACTCCATGAGGCCAGAGCGTCTCCCGGTTCCTATCATCGCACTGGTGTGAGAGAGCGCCGACCCGAGAGAATCGCCGGCACGCCGACGATCGTCCGATGGACTTCCGCGCTTGGGTTGGCAGAAGACTCCGACCATGGGCGCGTCGTACATGACCTCGTGCTCGCCCCCCTGCTCGTGCAGCACCAAGCTGCTTTCCCCAAACGCAAAGGCCTCGATGACACGCCCAGCGGGAACGCTGCCGAGGCTGCTCCCCCGTGCGAGCGCGAAGCGGAGACCGGCCGACGCAAGGCCCTCCGCCACCTTCGAGGCACCGGTTTCCTCCTGATCGGCGAACCAGATCTCGGGGACCCCATAGTTCGCCTTCATCCGTACCTCGATGGGCGCCATGTCAAACAACGGAGCAACGCTAGAAAGGTCTCCGGCGGGCTGCGGTGGATCAGAGACGATCAGGAAATGCTCGGACATCTTTTGCTCCAGAGGTCGTCCAACAAGCTAAGGGCGCCCCGCCGGTGCGTCCACGCCGCCTTCGAACGCCACTTGGGCATACCGGCGGGAAGCCGTGCCTGCATCAACCTTACTCACTGTGTCGGCCAGTCGGGCTCACCACCCCTCACTCCTTCACATCAGCCGCGCGATCCCAAGTGTGACGGCCAACATCACGTTCGTCCCGAGATTCCATATCACGTTTGCACCCAGGGCTGGGACCGGCACCTCAGCCTGAGCGTCCCCCAGCGCCCAGCGCAGCGGCCTGATCAGCAACAACGACGGGAGCACGGCAGCCAAGGCATAAAGGGGGAGCGCGTTCATCGCTGTTCCCACAATGATCGCAGTTGGTGTCAGCAATCCCGCCAGGGCGTACACGGCAGCCGCTCCCTTCCTCCCCAACAGAATGACGAGATGGCGGCGCCCCCCTGCCCGATCGGCCGCCTCGTCTGGGAATTCATTTAGTAACAGCAGATTGAACGTCATGAAGAAGGCGGGCACTGATGCGGCGATCGCCGCTGACGGAATCGATCCGTCTTGGACCACCGCCGTCCCGATCACGGGGAGCGCGCCGAGTCCCAGGCCAGCAGCGACCTCTCCGACACCGCTTGCCGTCAAGAAGGGTGTATAGGCGAGGACACAGACAGCTCCGACGATCATGATCGGCACGATGATCCCGCCCACCTGCGTCACAAACCAGATGCCGATGACAAGGCCGACCCCTCCGGCCATGACTCCAAATGCGAGGGCCGCCCCACTCGACATGTCTCCCGCCGGGAGCGTCCCGCTTCCGCCAGAGAATGGCGTCCGAACGGTGTGCAGATCGATACCCGTTCGCAGGTCGCTCCATTCGTTGAGAATGTTGACGGCTGCGTGAAGGGCAACCAGACCCACCAGCGCCATGAGAGTACGGAGCCAGCTGAAGTGCCCTTCATAGGCAGCGGCCGCCGCACCAGACGCGACCAACGTGAACGGCAAGAGCAGGAACGGAACGCGGGCAACTCCCGCGTAGGCTCTGAGGGATGACATCGGTGAAGGGTAGCAACGCGCGAGGCGGCCGCCAAGTTGGTGATCCCGGACGCAGAACCGCGCCGCCGATACCGAACGCTCGGCGACGCGGTTCAAGACCTGCGCAACCTGGTACGACCGCCAGCAGGCGCTCGATCAGAGGCGCAGATCGCGGTTCGGTCCTGGATCAGCTACCGATGCGGCGATCGCTTGCCCGTACCAGGTTGCGCGTGGTTTGACTACTAGACAATGGACCACCTCCTCTCTACGAGTCCGAGTGCAGGCTGAACGACCGCATGGTAGGACATCTCGGCAAATCAGGCAAGTTCCTGTTCCATTTCGGCCGATCTGACTGCACTTTACTGGGCCATGCGAATACCCTACCGCTCGCTCACGTTCTGGATCTTCGTCGGACTGTTTGCTGGGATGGCAGCGGGCCGCGTGTTCGGCCAGGCCATCGTGCCCATCGCGGAGCCGCTCTCCGAGATCTTCTTGCGTCTGCTCCGCATGGCGATCATGCCGCTCATCATCACGTCTCTTACGGCGGCGGTGATCAGCGTGGGAGAGAAGCGCAACCTCGAGATCCTCGGCCTCAAGACGTTCGCCTACTACATCGTCTCGAGCCTCCTAGCCATTCTGACCGGCCAAATCTTAGTCAACGTCTTTCGGCCGGGCATCGGGTCGACAATTCGACTGGAAGAAGAGGTCACCGAGATCCCCGCGGCCCAACAAAGCATCGTAGATCTCATTTTCAACATTATCCCGGAAAACCCGTTCGCGGCCCTCGCCGAGGGTACGGTGTTACCGGTGATCTTCTTCTGCATACTGTTTGGATACTTCGTCACGCGTCTCGACGAGCCCCACCGAAGCCAACTGGGCGACCTGTTTCAAGGCGCCTTTCGGGCGATGATGAAGCTGACGCATCTGGTCATCTGGTCCGCGCCACTGGGCGTCTTTGGCATCAATGCCCAGATCGTGGCCACCACCGGCTTTGAGGCGTTTCGCTCACTCGGCTTCTACTTCGCCGTCGTGCTGGTCGGACTGTTCATCCACGCCACGATCACGTTGCCGACGCTGGTCTATCTCGTCACGCGCAAGAACCCCTTCAGGCACTACCAGGGCATGCCACCCGCTCTGGTCACCGCGTTCTCCACGTGCTCGACGATCGTAACGCTCCCGCTCACGATGGAGGCCGTGACCAGCCACTCGAAGGTCTCGGAAAAGATCTCGTCCTTCGTGCTCCCGATCGGCGCGACCGTCAACATGGACGGGACCGCCCTCTACGAGTGTGTGGCCGTGATCTTCATTGCGCAGGTCTACGGTTTTGCCCTCTCGCTGGACCAGCAACTGATCATCGTCGTGACTGCGCTCCTCGCGTCGATCGGGGCCGCGAGCGTGCCGATGTCGGGGTTTGTGATGATGTCGATCATCCTTGCGGCGGTCGGACTACCGCTCGAAGGGGTGGCGCTGGTCTTGGCCGTGGACCGGATCTTGGACATGTTCCGGACAACGGTCAATGTGTTGAGTGACTCGTGTGGGGCGGTGATCGTCGCGACTTGGGAGGGGGAGGAGGTGTTGGGAGTGAGCGGTGAGACGTGAGACGTGAGACGTGAGACGTGAGACGTGCCACGGGTAACTGAGAACTGTCAACTTGCCGCTATCTCCTCCAATTCGAGGTTCGTCACTTCGTCGGTCACCGGGAACTCATATTCCGGGTACTCATAGAGCGGCATGCGGGGCTCGGTCTGGCCAAGGGAGTACCCGTAGGCGTCTTCGTAGTCCGCAACATCCTCACCCATATCACTCAACTGACGCAAGTATTCGCTGATTGACTTGGATTCGATCACCACGACCCGCTTCATCCGATCGATGATGGGACTGTGCCGGCGCGTGCGATCGTGGTCGAATTCGATGATGCGGCGGCCATAGCGCGTGATCCCGATGACTCGGAACGTCAGACTCTTGCCGACGGCCGGGAGATTCAACACACTGCGATCCGTAGCAAGAAACGGCAGTCCAGCCTCGTTCCGGATCGCGAGCAGCCCATCGCGTAACGCTTCCGGCTCTTCAGGCAGGCGACCAACCGCATCGTAGCATCGCTCGGGCACGCGCCCGAGTACTTTCTCTTCCAGCTCCTCCTGGACGATCCGTGAGATCGGCGTGTAGTTGAACTGCGTCTCCATGTATCCCTTGACCGCGAACGTGTAGTACGGTAGCACGCCCACGTCATTGAGTGCCTGACGGAGTTGTGCTGAATGACCTCGACGCGACGCTGCCGCCGTCATGACCAATTGGTTCGTGACGATCCAACCCGCTGAGAGGAGTCGCGCGACTGCCTCTTTGGCCTCGGGCGTCACTTCCATGGGTGACTCGAAGTGCGTCTGCACCACGAACTGACGAATCCCAACCTCGGCAGCTTTGGACTTGAACCGTCCGAGAATGTCGGTGAGCTCCGGCGTGATCCGTTGCGGCAGGTACGCCGGCAACCGGGTGCCAAGCCGCACGCGCTGGATCTCAGCATACTTCGCACCATCAATCCGTGAGGCATTGGCCTCATGTTTGGCCCGCGCCATCCGGTAGATGGCCTCAAGGAGCTGTGCCAAAGAATGATCCGAGCTCATGAGGGCATCGCCACCGGTGATCAGGATGTCGCGCAACTGCGAATCCTGCTCGAAATACGCCATCAGCTCGTCAAGCTTCTCGGACCATGACGTTTGAGGAGCGAGCCCTTCCAAATCGAAGTTGAGTCGACCGCGCTGGAAGTCGTACATGCGCTGACACGATGAGCAGAGGCCCCCACACGCCCGCCCCTGTGTATCCGGAATCAGGATTGCCACGTCCGGATAGCGACGGTGGACGTTGTCGTACGGTGGCAGGAGCCAACCGGCGGCATTGGGTTTTCCGGGCTCAACCTGGTCTTCCTTCTCCCAGGCCACGATGTGTCCAAACTCCTCGACCAGTTGGGTCGAGTACACCACGTAGTGACGAATCGCGAGGTCCGCACCCACGGCGAAATAGGGCACGCGCACGTGGAGCAGCGACAGGTAGTACGGATTCACGAAGAACGGGATCCCTCGGTCACGCGCCGCGTAGAGCACCGTCATGGTATCTGGGTCCAGTGACTCCCCCAGCATCTCGTTGAGCAACTCCGGCGACCTCACGGCAAACGCGAGATGAAAGCGATGGTCCTTCCACCACTCTCGCGCGGTGCGCAGTCGGTCTTCGCGTGACAGGCCGTCGTCGAACCGAAAGCGTTGGCTCCGGATCTCGCCGCGGTCGATGCGGTCGATGAGCACACCCAAGATCCGGTCGCGGTTCTCTTCGCGGAGCGCCACGATCCGCGGGTCGAGTCCCGACGGATAGCGCCTCATCCACTGCTCAACTTCATCCCGACCAGGCAGCCGCGGCGTTCGGGAGCCTGAGAACTGGCGCATCAAGTGCAGCATGTCCCAAAAGAAATCCGGCTTTGCCCCCCCCGTGCCACGGTTCACCGCCAGCCACAGTTGCCGAATGGGGGTGTTGACGGCAGTCGCCCCGCGCAGGTTGAGATCGACGAACTCCCGCCCAGCCTGGTCCACGTAGTCGAGGAGGCGAATGGCTGCGTAGTCTCGCCACGTCAACGCCTCGAAGGCTTCACGCCCGGTCTCTCGCCCTTCGTAGAACGCCAGAGCTTTGGGTCGATCACCGAGTTCCTCCAGCACCCAGTTCTTGATGCCTACCCGCGCCTCGATCTCGTTCTTCGAGTTCCGCAGGATCTCTTCGAGCTTGGGATTCTCGTGCAACAGGGTTTTGAGAAGACGATGGGATTTGACGGTGATCGCGATGCGATCGAGCTCCTCGATCGGCTTCATGGAGTGGCTCGCTGGGATCGCGTGACGCTCTTGCAGCAGTCTGGAGAGGCAAATAGGCGGGAGATACTATCAGAGGCTACGCGAGCGAGAATGCGCCCGAGTGTGTAATGCCCTGCCGGGATGGCTCGGTGGGACGGATGGCCGTCGGCCACGCTCCACCTCCTCTGCTTAACGCAATCTACGGATTCGCGATGAGGCAGGCCAGCAGAGCCAGAGCCGCCATGCAGCTGGACCAGGAGGCGACGGTCTCGCTACTCCCTTTAGGCTCGGCGCGTGAGGTAGATCAAGCGCGACGCGAGCTCCGCATGAGGAACACCTTCCAGCGACGGCGCGATCGAGTTGAGAAGACCCTGGAGCGATTTGGACGCGAACGAGAACGCCTTTCGTTTCGCGAGGGCTTTGACCTCCACACCAACCTCGAGTGGCTGACGTGGTCGCAAACCGACTAGGCGGCGGTCGATGTGCGCCTTGGGAAAGCGCTCGTGGCACTCGGCCACGAACATAGTCATGCCGTCCGCACCGCGGGCGACGGGACAAGGAAGCTGCGAGAGGTCCGCCATACCTTGGACAACGGCGAATCGACGTATCGCCCCATCGAGTTCAGTATAGATCTCAAGAAACGCCAACGGATCTTCATCGGTCCCCGTCGAGAACCGCTCGATCGTACTTGGCCGCTTCGCAAGCGGGCTCAGTATGCCCGCATGCGACAGGCGCGCACCCAGGGCGTCTCGCGAAACACGTGGTTCTCGATCGAGAGCCAGCGCGCGCGTCTGACAGAACACGGCGACCAGATCGGACTCATACCCAAGGTCGATCGCACCGCGATCCAGTTGCACGCTGAAAGCATCTTCACCGAACTGGAAGGATCGCACGGGTTCGGGTGCCGGCAGGTTCGCGAGGTCACTACTGCGTACGCCGATGACGTTGAGCCCTGCCTCCCGAAGCCGGCCGGCAAGTGCATCGACGACCGTGCGATCGGGATCGGCAAACCACACCTCGGGCACGGGGTAGTTCGTCTTGAACCGAAACTCTGCCGGCGTGAGCCCTATCGATCCCGCAATGTCAGCGAGTCCGTGCGGCGAGTGCGGCGGATTTGAGACAACCAGATGGTGCTCCTCCACCTTGCCCTCACGAGTTCAGAGAAACTGCAAGTATATGAACCGGGAGGCTTCCTGCAAGCAAGCACGCCGCACCTTGCCGCCGCGGGTCCAGGGTCTGCTTGCGCCCGCAGACCGAGAACCACCCGTGTAGCAAGGCACGGGATAGTGAGTCGAGGAAATTGGACTGTGACAGAAGCGGGCGAAGGTCTGGACCGCGGCGGAACCGAGACGCGGAGGGCCACGGCGATTTCGGCCGGGACTTGCGCCGCCGGAAGCCGCGACCGCGGCGAGATCAGCTCAAGCGGTCTCCCACCACGCGACCTCACCTTCATACTTGCACGCCGGACACCAGACCTTGCCCGGTCGACCGTACAGCGCAAAGCGGCCGGAACATTCCGGGCACACGGCGTAGAATTCGCCGAGCCTGTGGAGCGATCCGCGCTGCGAAGTGCGGTGGTATCCCACCCGGTGCACGACCGAGAAGAGCTTGGGCCGCCGCCGCCGGATCTCGAGCACCCGGCGGGGAACCTGAACGGGACCGCTGCCAATCACGACCGTCACCCGATCTTCGTTTTCATCGCCAGTGATGGGGTACCATGCCCCCGCACGGAGGTTACGGGAGTGTGGCGGCCGGATAGCCGGCCAGATCCTCGCCCACCCTTTGGCGCGTGCTCCTTGCGTCACGTCTGCTGTCCCAGAACTCACGTTCAAGCCCCGTCAGATTGTGCGGAATGAATCGCGGAAGTCAAAGCCACACAGAGGTTTAGCCCAAAGGTGCCGGCTGCGCATCTGATGCGGCATACGAGTATTGATTCCAGAGCGCCCCGCCGTCAATGGCCCAACGCACACATCGGGGTGTTTGCGGCCCCCAGTGCCGGAAATGAGCCTCCCGCATCTCCAAATTGCCCGACGTCGCGGCTTCACGGGCCGCGCTCCCCGGAGGACCGAACTTGGCCGCCGGGTCGGGTGATAGACTTGCATATGTGTGCGCCTCTACGCGACGATACAGGTCATCCATCTTTTCGGGACCGAACCATGCCAGTTTCAGTGCCCGACGCGTTCGCCGCGCTCTATGCGCAGCTCGCTCCGACCCCGGCCGATCTCGTGAGCGGCACCGCGGAGGCCTCGGTGTTCGAGACCTTCAAAGACGTCAAAGCTGCAGCCCGCCCCGAGCGAATCGCCGGTTTGACGGGCGACGACTACTCCACGCGCGGCCTGCTTGCCCACGCCTTGTTCCTCGATTGGCGAGGACGCCGGGAAGCGCAGTTCTTGCTTGACCGAACTCGCCACCACATGATGACCCAACTGCGCGACGAGGAGTCACCGCATCCGGATCTGTTCCGATTGCTGGAAGCGCTCACGCGGTTCTGTGACGCGTGGAAACACACCTCCACTGATGAGGAATGATGTCGGGGCCCCAAGCGGCTGCCGAGACGCTTCGTCAGCGCACCCACCGGATCATCTTCGGTCACGACACGGCGACGGGAAAGGCCTTCGACGTCGCCCTCATTCTCCTTATCGTTGCCAGCGTGATCGTCGTCATGCTGGAGAGCGTCAGCACGATTCGCATCCAGTATGGCGAGCTGCTGCGAGCCGTGGAGTGGGGATTCACCGTCCTGTTCACAGTCGAGTACGTGCTGCGGATGTGGTGCTCTCCCCGTCCGGTACGCTATGCCCGAAGCTTCTTCGGGGTCGTCGACCTCGTCGCGATCCTCCCAACGTACTTGAGTCTCATCTTTCCCGGAGGTCAGGCGTTGCTGTCGGTTCGGGCCCTTCGCCTGTTGCGCGTGTTTCGGATCCTCAAGCTCGCACACCATGTGTCCGAAGCGCGTGTCTTGATGCGGGCCATGCGGCAGAGCCGCGAGAAGATCACCGTGTTCATCGCAGCAGTGCTCACTCCGGTGGTGATCATGGGATCGATGATGTACCTCATCGAGGGTACCGCAAACGGGTTCACCAGCATCCCGCGGTCCGTCTACTGGGCCATCGTGACGCTCACGACGGTGGGCTACGGCGATATTGCGCCGCAGACCAACGTCGGGCAGTCGCTTGCCGCGGTGATCATGATCATGGGGTACGCCATCATCGCGGTTCCCACGGGCATCGTGACCGTCGAGCTCGGGAACGTGGCGCGGCGTGCGCTCGCGGAGTGGACCTGCCCCCAGTGTGAATTCCAGGGACACGACGCTGATGCGTCGCACTGCAAGCGATGCGGCGCCACACTGTCTGACGTCGCACGCCCGGCCGAGCCGCGGACTAGTCCATAAAGGGAGACTTGCGCGAGCGGGTGTCCGCGGGGGGAACCGAATCGAGCAGGCGCTGGACTTCCTCCGTGCTGAGCTCGAATGGATCGCGCTCGTAGCCCGGCGCCCGCACACGGACTGCCGGCCTCGGGTTGCCGGATACGGGAGCGAGCTCCCACTCACTCATCGAGCGATCCCGCACCTCCCACATATTGCCGTCGCGGTCGGTGAATCGGCGGTAACCCATTTGTCGTCTCCTATCGTGTTGGCCCCGACGTCGCTCGTGGCCCACCGGGGTTCCCAACGAGCCGCTACTCCACGAACAACGGCACGATCTCAAATCGCTCCACGTCAACCAATCCCTGATCGGTGAGCTTGAGACTCGGTATCACCTCGAGGCCCAAGAAGCTCATGGCCATGAACGGATCGTGCAGTGTCGATCCGAGCCGCCGGGCAGCTGCGATGAGCTGTTCCATCCCATCACGCACGCGGCCGATCGGCTGATCGGACATGAGGCCGGCGATCGGGAGCGGTAACAACGCGATCACGTCATCGCCCGCAGCCACCGCCTGGCCACCACCCGCATGGGCCACCGCGCGCGCCGCGGTGAGCATCGACCGGTCATCGCCCCCGATGACGATGAGGTTGTGATGGTCGTGGGCAATCGTTCCTGCGATGGCGCCGCGCTCGAGGCCGATGCCGTTCACGAATCCCAGACCCACGGTCCCGCTACGCCCATGTCGCTCGATCACCGCGATCTTGAGCAGGTCTCGTTGCGGATCGGCAACCGCGCGGCCATCGTCGACTTTCGCTGCCACGATCTCCTGTGTAGTCACGATCTGATCCGGGACAACGCCGATCACGCGCATCCGGGTCCCGCTCGCCACGACGGTGAGATCGATGCGCGCCCAATCCACGTGCACGGAGTTTCCCGTCGGCGGAGCGGCAGCTCCGCCTGCTCCATTCAGCATGCGGCGCCCGGCCGCCACCAGCGAGCCGCCGACATACACGGCGTCCGGCCGCGGTTCGTTGAGATCGGGGAGGACAACGAGATCAGCACGGCGACCAGGGGCGACCGCGCCACGATCGAGCAGACGGAAATGCTGTGCCGTGTTGAGTGTCGCCATGCGGATGGCGGTCATCGGCGGAATGCCTTCGGCGATCACCATGCGAATGAGGTGGTCAATCGAGCCGTCTTCCAGAAGATCGGGCGGTTGCCGGTCATCCGTGCAGAGGCACAAATGGCGTTCCGACTCCGGCGTCACGAGTGGCATGAGGTCCAGCAAGTTCTTCGCGTTGGTCGCCTGCCGGAGAAACACGGTCATTCCCAACCGGAGCTTCTCCCGTGCCTCGTCCACCGTGGTACTCTCGTGATCGGACCGAATCCCCACCGCCACGTACGCATTGAGCTGCCGACCGGTAAGCCCGGGGCAATGCCCATCGATCACCCTATCACGAAACGCTCGCACCTTGGCCAGCACCGCCTCGTCGGCCGCGACAACTCCAGGGAAGTTCATCACCTCAGCGAGTCCCAGCACGGCAGCGTGCGCACGGAGACTCACTAGATCGGCTGCCGAGAGGTCGGCGCCGGCCGTGCCCATGTGTGTGGCGGGGACGCACGACGGTGCATTGACAAGCATGGTAAACGGCGCGTGCTCGGCATCGGCCAGCATGAATCGGATGCCGTCGATGCCCAGCACGTTGGCGATCTCGTGCGGGTCGGTCACCACGGTGGTGACGCCGCGCGGGACGACGGCCCGGGCGAACTCCCGCGGCGGAACCATGGCGCTCTCCACATGCACGTGGGCGTCGATGAAGCCGGGGCACACGAACTGGCCGTCGAGATCCAACACGGTACGACCCTCGTATCCCGACCCCACCCCTACGATCGTGTCCCCGACGATGGCGATGTCGGCGGGGTGAATGTCTCCTGACAAGACGTTCACCAGCTGTCCGCCGCGGAGGAGCAGATCGACAGGCACGTCACCGCGTGCCCATCCCACGAGTTCTGACAGATCAATCGCACTCATAGTGGGTATATCATGCGGGTCCTGTCCCGCGAGGGCCAGGGCCGGCCTGTTTCACCCTGGCTTGGGTCTGGGTCCGCCTTTATCGTTCGGGGTCTCAACCGATACCGTCCGCCGCATGACCGACACATTCGAGCGCCTCAAGGCCGCTCTTGCAAGCCGCTACGAGATCGAGCGCGAGCTCGGGACTGGTGGCATGGCCACCGTCTATCTCGCCCATGACGTGCGCCACGACCGCAAGGTGGCCATCAAGGTCTTACGGCCCGATCTGGCGGCCAGCTTGGGGAGTGATCGCTTCCTTCGCGAGATTCGGATCGCCGCCAAGCTCACCCACCCACACATCCTACCGCTCCACGACTCCGGTGACGCGGATGGGTCGCTGTACTACGTCATGCCGTACATCGAGGGCGAGTCGTTGCGCGACAGGCTCTCGCGAGAGGGTGAATTGCCGATT
>JAOTWK010000481.1 GCA_029862935.1 Gemmatimonadota bacterium
GCGGAGGCATCGTAGGGCTCCAGTGCGGCCGATCCCACCACCCGCCCACCGGCGTGGGCCACCATGACCAGTCCTGCCAATCGATCGATTCCCTCGATCGGCAGGCGCACCTGGCGCAGCAGCCCTTCAACCTCCGAGAGCTCATCCGAGCGGGCCGCCCTCACCGTTACCTGTGGTTGCGGAGTCATAAAGGCCAATATAGCTGGAGCGAGTCGCTGAAACCCCTGGCGCGAGGCGGTCGTAGGGTCACCTGTCACAGAGTGGAACGATGGTTCTCCGCCGGCGCATGCTGACGCCGCAGCGAGATGTACCGCACGCCCGAAGGATCCGCCCATGAAACGCCGAACGAAGCTGATTCTCACGACGCTAGCCACCACCGTGATCGCCGTCTCGGCGATCGCCGTCGGGGTCTCGCGAGGAAGCGGGCGTGGTGAGGACGTCAAGACGGTGACGGTGACCCGACAGACCGTCGTCGACAAGGCCCTCGCCGTCGGCCGCATCGAGCCCGAGATCGAGGTGAGCGTGAAGTCGCAGATCTCGGGCGTGGTGGGGCGGCTGCTCCACGATGAAGGGGACTTCGTGCGGGCCGGAGAACCCCTACTGGAGATCAAGCCCAACCCCACCCCGCTGGAGCTGGCCGATGCCAGGCGGCAGCTGGAGCTGCGACAGGTGGAGATCGACAACCTCTCACGCGACCTGGAGCGCCAACGCGCGCTCAAGGAGCAAGGGCTGGTCTCGGATCGTGAGTTCCAGGAGACCGAACAGCGACACGCCGAACGAAGCATCCAGCTCCAGATGGCCCGCGAGCGCCTCACGCTGCTCGAGGAGGGGAAGCTCACGGTTGCCGACGCCGCGGTCGAGACGGTGGTCCGTTCCCCGATCGCCGGGTTCATCCTGGAGAAGACGGTCGAAGTGGGCGATCCGGTGGTGCCGCTCAGCACCTATCAGGAGGGGACGGTGCTGATGACCATGGCCGAGATGAACAGGCTGATGTTCCGAGGCACGGTGGACGAGATCGACGTCGGGCGGTTACGCGAGGGGATGCCCGTCGACATCAAGATTGGCGCGTTGCCGGAAGCGCGAGTGGAGGGTCGGCTCAGCCGAATTTCGCTCAAGGCGCGAACCGAAGACAACTCGACGGTCTTTCCCGTTGAGATCGTGCTGACTGAGATGGGTGCCACCACTCTCCGCGCAGGGTATTCGGCCAACGCCGACGTGATCATCGACCGGCGCGACAGCGTTCTCGTGATCCCGGAGCGAGTGGTGACCGTGACCGATGACACGGCTAGAGTCACAGTGTTGCTCCCCGACGGCACCTCCGAGGAACGCATCATCACCAGAGGGCTCAGCGACGCGATCAATCTCGAGGTGATCGACGGGCTACGCGAAGGCGAGAAGCTCGTCGAGCCCCCACCCCGTGAGATCAAGTAGCGTTCCATGCAACTCGCAGCGTTGCTCCGCGAGTTCGCTGCCGACCTTCGGGCGCAGCGCCTCCGCACCGCACTCACCGTGCTCGGCATCGCGTGGGGCACCATTGCGGTGGTGGTGTTGTTGGCGTTTGGAGTCGGGCTCGAGCGGCAGACGCGCAAGCGTTTCCACGGGCTAGGCGACCGCATCGTGATCCTGTTCGGCGGACGAACGACCGTGAGCTACCGAGGGTTTCCGGACGGGCGGTTCATCAACCTGCGCGAGGAGGACGGCACACTGCTGCTGCGGGAGATCCCGGACATCGTGATGCTGAGCCCGGAGTACAACAACCGCAGCACGCCGGTCCGACGCGGCACCCGTACGGCGAATCCGAACATCACCGGGATCCTCCCCGTCTATGGCGAGATGCGGAACATCATTGCCGATGTCGGGGGGCGGTTCATCAATGACCTGGACGTGGCCGATCGCCGTCGCGTTGCAGTGCTAGGGGACGAGCTCGCCGCACTGCTCTTCGACGACACCGCGCCCGTCGGGGAACAAGTCTTTATTGGGGAGACGCCGTTCACGGTCGTAGGAATCATGCGTCCCAAGACACAGAATTCCTCCTATAACGGACGCGACAAGGACCGCGTGTTCATCCCCGCCACGACGCATCGCGCGCTGTTCGGTACCCGCTTCGTGAACAACTTCGTCTACCGCGTGCGGGACGCCACCGCGACGAAAGCGGTGGAGAGTCGGCTCTACGAAGTGCTCGGAAGACGGTACACGTTCGACCCGGAAGATGAAGACGCATTGGCGGTGTGGGATACGGCCGAGTGGGAAATCCGGTTCGGCTACATGTTTCTGGCCTTTCACATCTTCTTCGCGATCGTGGGAACCTTCACCCTCACCGTCGGCGGGATTGGCGTCGCCAACATCATGTACATCGTGGTACGCGAGCGCACCCGCGAGATCGGGGTGAAGCGATCCGTCGGGGCCACCCGCCGTGACATCCTGCTCCAGTTCATCGGCGAGACGTTCCTAATAATCGGCATCGGCGCGGTGCTCGGGTTTGCAGGCTCCTGGGGCATCGTCTGGCTGCTCGGCTTCGTGCCGATGCAGGAATTCGTCGGGACACCAACCATTTCGCCGCTCGTCGCACTGATCACCCTGTCGCTGCTCGGCGCCATTGGCCTCATGGCGGGACTGTTCCCGGCCAGGAAGGCCGCGAGCCTCGACCCCGTGGAGTGTCTGCGGTACTGACGATGTTCAGAATCCTGCTCCAAGAGTTCATCGGCGATCTCAGGGCACAGAAGACCCGGGCCTTCCTCACGATGTTCGCGATCACCTGGGGGACGATCGCCGTGGTGATCCTGCTGTCGTTCGGTGAAGGGCTCAAGTACACGATCTCGACGGGACTGCTGAACGCCGGCGAGCGGCTCTACATGGTGTACGGCGGAACAACGAGCCGGGTGTTCGAAGGGCTTCCCACGGGTCGCCGCATACGGCTCACAGAGGAGGATCTCGATCTCCTGCGTCGCTCGATTCCGGAGATCGAGATGGGAAGTCCGTCTTACGGCCGGTGGGGCACGAGCCTCAAGTGGGGAGAGAACAAGACCACCACCTACATGGAAGGCGTGTACCCCGAGTTCGCCGAGATGCGCCGGACGTTCGTGCAGGCGGGCGGGCGGTTCCTCAACCAGGACGACCTGGATCGGCGGCGGCGCGTGCTGTTCCTGGGCAACGACATCGCGGATCGGCTCTTCGGCGACACTGATCCGGTGGGACAGACGGTCAT
>JAOTWK010000482.1 GCA_029862935.1 Gemmatimonadota bacterium
GCATCCGTGGCCGCGCACCGACCAAGTACCCTGTCTTCAGATCGAGCATGAGGTCCGTGGCTTGCGCCATGGCGACGCACGCCGCGGCCCCCACCATCACCGACGAGATGACGGCCGCGCGATCGGCCATGCCGCTCGCGATTACGATGAAAATCGTGACGGCGATGAGCGTCATGCCGCTGAGCGGCGACCAGTTGGTCCGGCCGATGCATTCTGCGAGGATGACGCCGGCTACCCAGATCCACAGCGTGCCCAACACAGCCATGATCGCGCCTCGGGCGATACCGACCTCCGCCGTGGAGAAGACCGCGATGACGAGGAGCAGGATCGCCGCGAGCCCCACAGCGATGTACAACAACCGAATCGGCATTTCATCCGTCGTCACCGCCGTCTTGAGCTTTGCCGCCGTCTGCATGCTGCGGATGGCACTCGTGATGAGCGGCAGCGCCAACACAATGCCCATGAGCGCGCCGCCGATCAGCATGCCAATGCCGACCGGACGGAACAGGACCACGCGCAGGTAGCCAGGCAGGCTCGTTTCGGCGGCAACCAAGGCATCAGCCGACGGCAAGAGCCCCAGACCCGAGAGCATCGGCGCGAGCAGCCAGTAACACACGTAGCCGCCAACGATGAAGAAGAAGCCGCCTTTCCCGGCAATGAACGCGATGCCGACCGTGAGCAACGAGACGTACCACACCCCGTTCATGTATTCGGGCATGCCGAGCAACGCCCCGACGTTCCAGTCCTCGAATCCCGTCAGCTGACTCACTCCGTGCAGCAGGCCGCTCAGGACCGCGCCAGACACCAGCAGCATCGCTTTGCGAACGCCCGCACCCGGTGACTTGAGAATCGTGGCCACGGCCACGCCGCCCGGATACGTGAGGCGCTCGAAATCGATCATCTGTTTGCGAAGCGGAATGATGAACGCGATACCCAGCACGCCACCTGCAATGCAGGCGAACACCATGAGCACCGCGTTGAAATCCGTGTAGCCCAAGATGAAGAGGGCCGGCACGGTGAACATCATGCCGGCTGATGCCCCGTTGACTGCGCTCGCAATGGTCTGATTGATATTGTTTTCGACGATGCTGCTCCGCCCCATGAGGCCCCTGAGAATCCCGAACCCCAGGATCGCAGCCAACTCGGACCCCTCGATCGAAAAGCCCAGGATGAGCGCGGCGTACCCAATACTCAGCGCGATGAGGATCCCCAGGCCGTACCCCACGAGCACGGCGGGGACCGTGAGTTCGGGGTACGGGCCCCGCCGAATGGGCCTACCGTCGTTGCTCAGTTCAGCCACCACAATCCCCCAATTCCCTCGACGGGCTCCCCTGCGGGCCCCGCCGCTCCGAGCGCCGTATGCCCGGTAAGCTGCCCCGCCGCTCGTATCCTCGCCAGCCCATCACGAGCGCGATCGCCGGGCCTGGCGAATAGCCCCCTCCGCTCGCGTGTACCTCTAGCGAGAATACGGGATGGGTGGACCTCGTGGAGAATGCGGTGGCGATCGACGTCACGACTGAGCGGCACCTCATGGAGCGGGCCAGAACCGGCGATCGTGAGGCGTTCGGCGAGCTCGTCGCTCAGCACATGCGGCGAGCGTATTACGCCGCCCTCGGCTTCCTCGGATCCCACGACGATGCCCTGGATCTGTCACAGGAGGCGTTCGCGCGGGCGTTCCGCGCGCATCGCAAGCTCGACCCCGAACGGCCGTTCTATCCCTGGCTGTACCAGATCCTGCGGCGGTTGTGCTTCAACGCGCATCGGGACCGCCGGACGCGGCAGGCCCGACTGGCCGAAGCCGCCCACTGGCTGGCACAGGAAGCCGCCGATCGGGCTGCGACAACCGATCCGCAGCGGCAGGCGGAGCGGGCAGAATTGAGAGAACAGATCGAGGCCGCCATCGAGCAACTGCCTGCGCACGAGCGGGAAACCCTGGTGCTCCGTGAGTTCGAGGGCCTGCGGTATCGCGAGATCGCCGATCTCCTGGGTATCCCCATCGGAACGGTCATGTCCCGTCTGTACTCGGCACGGAAGGCTTTGGCCCGCCAGCTGGGAGAAGAACGATGACGAGTCCCCACGTGCACCCTGACGAGCGCGCCCGCCAGCTCATGATGGGCGCACTGGACAATGAGCTTTCCCGGCAGGAGCAGGCCGAACTCTCGCAGCTCCTCGCCGGTGATGCGGTTCTCGAGACCGAGTGGACGCAACTGCAGCGCGTCAAGGAGGTAACACAGGGTATGGCACTGCAACAACCACCGCACGAAGTGTGGGACGGCTATTGGACCGGTGTATATCGCCGGCTCGAACGCGGCATCGGATGGATTCTCCTGTCCCTCGGTGCCGTGATCGTGATCTCGTGGGGCGCGTGGGAAGGCGTGCAGGAACTGCTCCGCGACGTCGAGACTCCTACCATGGTGAAGATCGGGATCCTCGCTGTCATCGTCGGCGTCGTGGTTCTCTTCATCTCCGTGGTCCGCGAGAAACTGATCGTGCGACAGAACGATCCCTACAAGGACGTGATTCGATGATTGTCACACCAGCTGCTGGTATCGTCGGGCACCGCGTCGTGAAGACCCTTGGGATAGTGCGGGGGAATACGATCCGGGCTCGACATCTCGGTCGGGACATTCTCGCCGGTCTCAAGAACATCGTAGGCGGTGAGATCGAGGAGTACACCAAGATGATGGCCGAAGCGCGCGAGCAGGCTACGGACCGCATGGTCGCCGAGGCAACTCGACTGGGCGCCAACGCGGTGACCGACGTCAGGTTCATGACGTCGTACATCATGGGGGCAGCTTCCGAGATCCTCGCATATGGCAATGCTGTGGTGACGGAGCCCGAATAGCACCTTCGAGCTAACTGAAAGCGAGTACCGGTAATGCGCAGTAGACACATACCCATTGCTACCCTCTGTTGCCTCCTCGTGAGCGTCCCGGCCATAGCGCAAGAGTCGATTGAAGGCCGGTGGGAAGGTGCGATTCTCGTCCTCGGGACGGAGCTCGGCTTTAGCGTCGACTTCGCCACGGCTGAGACGCTCTCGGCGACCATGGACATCCCGGTCCAAAACGCGTTTCGGCTACCACTGCAGGAGGTCGGCTTCGATTCGCCACGCGTCCATTTCGAGCTCATGGGCGGGCCAGGACTTGCCGTGTTCGACGGAGCCCTCGTGTCGGACAGCATCGGAGGCTCGTTCG
>JAOTWK010000483.1 GCA_029862935.1 Gemmatimonadota bacterium
GTCACATACGTAAACGCCACACCGTTGTACTCGCCGCGGACACGGATGCTCGTGTCAATGAGATCGGGATGCGCGGCTCGGAACGCGGCGTCCTCGGGGTCGCCGTTACTGACCTTGTGGATGTCGAATTCGAGTTCGTCGTACGTGCCGGCGGCGATGTCGATTGTGATACCGGTCTGCGTGGTGCCGCCCAGGGGAAGCTCGACGACCATGGGAGCGGTCTCGAACTTCTCACAGCCGGCCGGCTCGGGCTCGACGTCGCAGTCGGCGATGTCGATGCGCTCGAGCTCGATCTCCCGCAGCACCACCTCGACGCTCGAGAGCACCAGCTGGTTCTGACCGTCGGTCATCGTATCGGCTGCCATGACCGAGAGCATCGGGCCGCTGGCCGCCGTCGAGAACGACAGCGAGACCTGCGTGGGGCCTCCGGGGCCCGTTCCGTCACCGCACGCCACGACCAGTACGGCGGTGCTGAGCAGTGCAAGGAGCTTGGCTTTCATGATCCGATTCCTCCGAAGAGTGGTGGTTGTCAGTTGGCCCCGAGGAAAAGCAACGGCAGTGCCACCCGAGCCGCTCTTCGGGCACTCGGCTAACTACATCAGTGACAACGACTTCGGAGGCTAGTGACCTGCGTCACGCGCCGGTTGGATCGACACGAAACGACGCGGGCCGCATCGATTTGATGCAGCGGTGTCGGTTCCCAGTGTTCAGTTATTGCCGATCGCTGACAACTGATGACTGACAACTGACAACTAGAAACTCCTACCTCCCCGGTATCACATACCACAATACCGCGAAGAAGTGAAACAGGCTGCCGGCCATGACGAACAGGTGCCAGATGGCGTGGTGGTAGGGCAATCGGCGCCAGATGTAGAACCCAACACCGCCGCTGTAGGCCAGTCCGCCGAGCACGAGCAGCACGAGCCCTCCGGACGGCACCGCGGCGAGCAAGGGTTTCACGGCGATCGCAGCGAGCCAGCCAAGTCCGAGGTAAAGCACGAGGGACAGGATCCGGACGCGCTGTTTCGCCGCCGCTTCGAGCACGATCCCGAATAACGCCAGAAACCACACGACGCCGAACAGTGACCAGCCCCATCCGCCGCGCAAGTTGACGAGCGTGAACGGGGTGTAGCTGCCGGCGATCAGGAGATAGATGGCGCTGTGGTCGAGTATGCGGAACACGTCCTTAGCCCGCGGGGACGGCAGGGCGTGGTACAGGGTGGAGGCCGTGTAGAGCGCCACCAGCGTCGCTCCGTAGATGCTGCACGAAACGATGTGCCACGCGTCGCCTCGCAGACTCGCGAACACGACGAGGATCACGAGCGCGGCAATACTCAATAAAAGGCCCACGCCATGCGTAATCGCGTGGGCAATCTCCTCGGCGACGGAATACCGGGCTTTCATGGCGTCGGGTCCAGGTCTTGTCTCCCCTGAATCAAGACGGTGCATCGTTCCCCTTGGCCAACCTGTCTTGCTATAGTCTACTGAGCCAGTCAAGCTTGTGTTTCATTTCGCGAAGTCCGAATTGTATCCTACCGCGGGAGCGTCGTGACCATGCAGCAACCGGGAGCCGCGTTGCCCTGGCACGGATCGGCCGGTCGGCGGCTGGCCGGCTACTCGTTCCTCATCCTGTTCTTCGAGTTGGCCTTCATTCGGTACATGCCGGGCTACGTTCGCGTGTTCGGGTTCTACCTGAACTTCGTGTTGATGGCGACGTTCCTCGGGATGGGTGTCGGGCTGCTGCGGACGGAGATGGCGTCGAGGCTCCGCTGGCTCGCCATACCGGTCACCTTGGCACTGCTTGTCAGCGTAAGCCTCCTTGCCAATGTGCTCGTCGAGGCGCCGATCGACACGAACGAGGCACTGTGGGCGGTGTACCGGCCTGACGCGGCCACACTGCCAACGATCGGCATTCTCCCGACCGTCACGCTGCTCTTCACGTTGTGCGCTCTGTTCTTCGTCCCCCTCGGTGCGTTGCTCGGTCGGGAATTCCGCAAGTTCGCTCCGCTGGTGGCGTACTCGCTGGACATCGGCGGGAGCTTATTGGGGATCGCGGTGTTCGGCCTGTTGAGCGCGCTCGGTACGGCGCCGGCAATCTGGTTTGGCGTGGGTGCCGCGGTGTGGGCGGTGCTCTCCCTCGAGGATCGTGTGTTTGCCGTGGCTCTCTCCGGCACCGGCGTCGCGGCCGTCGCACTCGCACTCTTCACTGCGGGGCCACAGCCCGAATACTGGTCGCCGTATTACCGCATCAACATCGAGCGACCGGACGACAGGATCTATCGACTTCTGGTGAACGGGTCGCTCCATCAGTTCATGATCGATTTCGGTCAAGAGGCGTTGGAGGAATCGGAGTTCATTCAGCAGGTGAGAGGCGACTACCTCCTCCCCTTCAGCTTGCTCGAGAACGTGGACACCGCCTTGGTGGTGGGGGCGGGCACCGGAAACGACGTTGCGCTGTTGTTGCAGGCGGGCGTGTCACACGTCGATGCGGTGGAGATCGACCCCACGATCTTGCGCATCGGCCAGTCGGCGAATCCGCAGGATCCCTACGGCAGTGCACAAGTGGAGACATACGTCAACGACGCCCGCGCCTATTTGGATCGGATCGATCGTCGCTACGACCTCATCGTGTTCGGTACCCTGGACAGTCAAACGCTGCTCTCGGTCATGAGCTCGGTGCGGCTGGATAATTACGTCTATACGGTCGAGGCGTTCGAGGCGGCACGCAGTCGGCTGAAGCCGGGTGGAAGCCTCATCACCTATCACCTGTCTCTCACCCCCTACGTCGCGGCCAAGATCTATCGGTTGCTCGAGCATGCGTTTGGCGAGGTACCTCTCGTGTTGTTCGAGCCCAACCACCGGCTGTTCAACTTCACCTTCGTTGCCGGTTTAGCGGCGAGCCGTGCGCCCGAGTGGCAGCCGCCCGCCGCCGTGGTGGGGACCGAGGTCGAGCTGCCGACCGACAACTGGCCGTACCTCTATCTCAGGCAACGGACGTTGCCCGATCATTACGTGCGGGCACTCGCCATGGTGTTGTTGGTTACCGGGATGCTTGTGGTTGTCGGCATTGGACCAACGCGCATCCGCGCCACCCGCTTCGATTGGCCGCTCTTCTTCTTGGGCGCGGGATTCCTGTTGGTGGAGACGAAGAGCGTGTCGGAGATCTCGCTCTTGTTCGGTGCCACGTGGACG
>JAOTWK010000047.1 GCA_029862935.1 Gemmatimonadota bacterium
CTCGGATTTCGACACCGCTTCCTCCCAGCACCACGTGTGTACGAAGGATGGCGGGCGGTGGCATTGCCGGTCAAGGGTCACAATCCGATCCTGAATCACACTGCGCGCGGCCCTAGAGCTTCGGGGACCTGTTAGGTTGGATTTGACCATGCGGCGGCGCGATTTCTTCCTCACCACAGTAACGGCGGCCGCAGCGTGCGCGACCCGACGACGCGTCGCGCCGCTGCCCGGGCCCCAGCGGGGCATCGCCTTTGACGGCTACCTCGCCCCCGAACCGACGATCAGCGACGTCAAGGCACTTCACGCTCTCGGTGTGAGTCATGTTGCGCTGTTCCCCTTCGGCTACATGCGGGGCCACCGAGATCCCGAGGTCCTCCGCTTTGGTGGTCCAGACACTCATTGGTCGCTCACCGATGACGGGTTGCTCCGTGTCGGTCATCTCGCGCAGCAGGCCGGCATCGGCGTCGTCGTGCTGCCAACCCTCGCGGACTTCGTGGATGGTCGGTGGCGCGGTGAGATCGAGATGGATGACGAGCGCGGCTGGGAAACCTGGCTCGCCTCCTACGAGCAGTTCATTGTCCACTACGCGGCGCTCGCTGCCAAGATGGACGCTGTGGGATTCAGCGTCGGCACAGAGCTCCGAAGCACGGTGCATCGGACGGACTGGTGGCGCCGTGTGATAGCCACGGTGCGCCGCCGATTCTCTGGCTGGCTCACCTATGCCGCCAACTGGGATGACTTCGACCAGGTGCCCTGGTGGCCCGCACTCGACTTGGTCGGCGTGCAGGCCTACTTCGAGCTTGGCACGCCGCCAGCCGGCGGCGACCCCGTAAACCACCTCGTGGAAGCCTGGGCCCCGATTCGCGACCGGCTCGCATCACTCAGTTCACGGGTTGGTCGCCGCGTGCTGTTCACCGAGATCGGGTACAAGTCTCACGTGAACGCGACAGCGAGGCCGTGGCAGTGGGAATTGTCCGGTTTGCCTGACCCCAGCCTTCAGCGCGCGGCGTATGAAGCGGCATTCCGGGTGTTTTGGCACGAGCCATGGTTCGCAGGGTTCTATTGGTGGAAGTGGAAGCCGAACGCGACCAGCGATGAGGAGCATGCGCGCGACTTCAGTCCGCAAGGCAAGCCGGCCGAGACGGTGCTGCGGCGGTACTACGGATCAGGGGAATAGCCTACTGCCTACAGCCGTCAGCTACTCCGGGACGGCGGCGACCAACAGCTGTAGGCTGATGGCTGTAGGCTGACGGCTACCCCCGCTCACACCCCCCATCGAACTACCTCCTCCATTGCCTCAGCAAACCGATCCACCTCCTCCAGCGTCGTGTACACGTTCGGCGTCACGCGAATGCCGGTGCACGCCGGGTGATTGATCGGCGTGACGATGATGCGGTACTCGGTCCAGAGGTGGTTCGTGAGCTCTCCCGGCTCGATGCCGTCGATCCCGACGTTGGCAAGCCCACAAGACATCGCGGGATCGAAGCTCGTGTGCAGCCTAACACCTGACTGACCGTCAAGCCGCTTCATCCAACGATTGCGCAGGTACCTGAGCCGCGCAGCTTTCCGGTCGCCACCGATCCCGTGATGGAACGTGAGCGCCTCCGCGATTGCGTTGTGGTTGGCGGCCGGGTGCGTGCCAATCTCCTCGAACTTCCGGATGTCGGCATTCATCGACTCGGGGGCGGCCATCAGTGGCCACACCTTGTCGATGTTCTCCCGCCGACAGTAGAGAAATCCCGTTCCGTGCGGTGCAAGCAGCCACTTGTGGAGCGAGGTGCCGTAGTAATCGCATTCCAGCTCCCCGCACGTAAAGGGGAAGTGGGCAAACGCATGCGCACCGTCAACGATCGTGGTAACGCGACGTTCCCGCGCCAGGCGACAGATGTCGCGCACCGGGAAGATCTGACCTGACAGATTCGTAATGTGACAGAAGTGGATGACTCGGGTGCGCGGCGTGATGGCCTCCGCAAACAGGTCTACGAGATACTGCATGCTCGGCGGAGGCGTGGGGAACGACACCATTCGTACCGTGATGCGGTCGCGTCGGCGACGCTGATCCCACGTCGTATTCATGCGGGGATAATCCTGATCGGTCGTCAGGATCTCGTCACCAGCCTGCAACGGCAGCCCCAGCTGCACCGTCTCCAGGGCCTCGCTTGCGTTCCGCGTGATCGCCATCTCCTCGGCGTCACACCCGAACGCCCGTGCGAGACGCTGGCGTACGGCCTCTACTTGCGGCTCCAGGACGCGCCACATGGTGTACACGGGGGCCTGGTTCGAGAACTCCAGGTACCGACGCATCGCGTCTTGCACAACCTTCGGGCTGGGACTGACGCCTCCGTTGTTCAGGTTGACGAGGCTCCGATCGACCGTAAACGCCCGTTGGATCTGCACCCAAAAATCTTCGTCGGATGCCACCGCCGCCGGCGAGCGGTCACTCACCTGGCCCGACGCTGAGAAGATGCGCTCGAGCCCGTCGTTCCTGAGGGCGGGCAACGACACGGTGGCCGTCCCAAACACGGATCGCAAGAAGTCGCGACGAGAGGACACAATGAGCTCCTTGTGGGCGACGACTGAGGACGACTGAGGACGACTTACGTGAGAGTGGTGCTGAGCCAGAAGGGTGTCAATAGACGGGATACGGGATACGGTGTTTGTCGTTGGTGATCAGGCCAGGTCGAGATCCCCCGATGCGGCGTCACCGCGGGTTGGCGTACGTCGGAATAGCAGTATCGATCCGACCAACGCGATCGTGGCGAACGTGAACCACTGAATCGCATATGAGAGGTGGGAGCCTCCGGTTCGTTCAGGGAGCGCCACCAACCGCATCGCTGAGGGCATCCGCTCGCTGGCTGCGGTACGCCGGAGCAGCATGGGCGAGAGCGTATAGGAATAGTGCGCCGCGAACGGCTCCGGGTCGGCGGTGAGCACGTACAGCGGCCACCCCACGGGAACGGTCTGCTGGCGGCGGTTCGCGCTGGGTCGCAGGAGCACGCCCTCGACAGCAGCGTCCACGGGCTCTCGGAAGTCGCTCAGCTCGATGTCACGTCCGTTCGGCGAGGGCGCCCATCCGCGCTCCACCAAGATGGCCGTGGAATCGTCCACCAGTAGAGGGGTCACCACGTGCACACCGGGTACGCCCCGTCGTGACCGGGCCAGGAGGATGATCTCACGCTCAAAGTCGAAGGTGCCACGAGCGACAACACGACGGTACGCACCAGAATCGATGCGCAACGACTCTCGGTCGACCACTGACAAGAGCGGTAAGGCCAATTGCGCTTCAGCAGCCGCATTGCGAGCTCGGCGCTGTTCCAATCGATCGAGCTGCCAGAACCCGAGGCGCACGCAGACGACTGCCGCGAGCGACCCAACGAGTAGGATGGCGTATCGCTTCACGTCTGACGTGGCCGCCCGACGATCACCTCGGGTGTCATCCCGAGGAACAGACCCGTCTCGACGACGCCGGGACGTCGTCGGATGGCGTCGTCGGCTCGTCGTGCCTCAGGCAATCCGTCCGGGAACAGACAGTCGAGGATGTAATGTCCGCCGTCGGTGACAAACGGTTCGCCGGCGGCATCGCATCGAAGGGTCGGCGTTCCACCCAAGGCCCGAACGGTGTCCAGGTGCGTCGTCCATCCGAACGGCATCACCTCGACGGGTACCGGGCACGTGCGACCCAGCACATCGACCAGCTTCGAGGCATCGACGACGATGACGTAGGTGCGGGTGGCCGCGGCGACAATCTTCTCCCAGAGGAGCGCGCCCCCACCCCCCTTGATCAGGTCACCGGCGGGATCCACTTCGTCTGCGCCGTCAATCGTGAGATCGACCTGCGGATGCTCGTTCAGCGTGGTGAGCGGAATGCCCTCGTGCGCAGCCAACTCGCGGGTTCGCGTCGACGTTGGAATCCCCACGATTTCACGCAACTCACCGCTCCGAAGGCGACTCGCGATTGCCTGCACTGCGAAGGCAGCCGTCGATCCGGTCCCCAAGCCGACCACCATACCGGACTCGAGACGCCGCACGGCGAGCTCCGCCGCCTGCCGCTTGAGCTCGTCAGACACGTGACTACATCAACTCCACGAATTCGCCGGGGTCGCTCACCCGCACGACGGGACGGCCTCTCGCTCGGAGCGCTTCCCTATCGCCAAGCGCCTGAGCGGCGATCAAATTTCCGAACGAGAAACCCGCCCCCGGAACGTGCACGTCACGATCCGGTGGAGGAACGATCTGGACGAAGTGTCCTCTGGATGGTCCGCCTTTGTGCAATTGACCAGTCGAATGGAGGTATCGTGGTCCATACCCCAACGTGACGACTCCGTCGACCCGGTCACGCAGCACTGCATGAAGACCGGCAAGCCGCTCATCGTTCACAGCATTCGGCGCCATGAACGCCTGCACGCACACGTAGTCACGCGGCTGGACAGCATCGAAGAAGCCGGTCGCGTCCGATCGGCGGAGTCTCCCGATCGCCTGGGTCACGGCCCCGCCTTCCAGGACACGGGAGGTGTTGGTCTTGCTCTCCGCAACGTTGGGCTGGTCGAACGGATTGACCCCGAGCACAGCACCGGCCACAGCCGTGGCGAATTCCCAACGGAAAAACTCACTGCCCAGGTCCATCGGGTCAGCCAGCGTCAACCGGGACACCGGTAGTCCAGTCCGCTCTGCCCACCCGAGACGGGACTCGATAGCCCCCGACGGGTCCCCTGCAATCCAGATCCCGCTGTAAGCTCGGTCAACCGCGAACGGCGGGACGAACTCTGGCGGCTCGTTTGCCGCTGGAAGGATACCCTTCCCCGCTTTTCCCGTGCTTTCGGCGATGAGTTGTTCCGCCCAAAGACCGAAGGCCGCCATTCGTGGCGACAGCACGAGCGTCAACTTGTCGTGGCCGGCCATCGCTGCCTCAGCCAGAAGTGCGCCGAGTGTCGCGCCTGGGTTCTCGTCGAGCGGATCGTTCGCTTGACAGCGCTGCGCCATCACCGCCGCGCCCTCTAGCAATCGCCCGACATCGACACCCATGAGCGCCGCAGGGACCAACCCGAACAGGGAGAGCGCCGAGAAGCGACCCCCGACGTCCGGCGGATTGAGGAACACCCGCCGAAAGCTCCTGGTTGCGCCGAGCTCCGCCAGCGGTGTTCCAGGATCGGTGATGGCGGCAAACTGCCCTCCCACCTCTCCCGTGCGCTCCCAGAAGTGGCGCAGGAAGCTCATCGTTTCGAGCGTTGTCCCCGACTTGCTCGCAACGAGGAAGAGCGTGGACGTCAGGTCACCGCCCTCGTCGACATCGAGCACTGCCTGGGGGGAGGTTGAGTCGAGCATGTGAAAGACTGGCCAGCCGTCCTGGCGGCCCAACGCCCGCCACAGGACTTCTGGTGCGAGACTCGAGCCTCCCATCCCCAGCAAGACGACGCGATCGAACTCGGTTCGAACGCGATCGGCAAAGTCACGCAGATCGTCCACGGCGTTCTGCATGGTCACTGGGAGATCGAGCCAGCCGAGGCGATCGGCGATCTCTGGGGTTGCCGGGTCATCGGCCCAGACCGTGACATCCCGGTTCCACAGGCGCGCTATGGTACTCCCCGCACGGAACGTCTCCAGCCGCGCGCTCACTGCGCTCCGCAGCCCATCGCCCGAGTTCGTCATCCTGCCGCCAAGTGCCGCACGCGCTCGACGACGTTCGTTGCAGTGAAGCCGAAATGCTCAAACAGCTGCTGTGCGGGTGCGGATCGCCCGAACTCATCCATTCCGATCACGGCACCTGAATCGCCCACCCATCGCCACCACGACATCGGATGCCCAGCCTCGACGGCCACCCGAATCCGCACGTCGGCCGGCAGAACCTCGCGCTGGTAGCGACGCGGCTGGGCAGCAAACAACTCCATGCTCGGCATGCTCACCACCCTGGTGGAGATCCCCTCCGCCTCGAGTTGGTGCCGAGCATCCAATGCCACGTGAAGCTCCGAACCGCTGGCGAGTAGGATGGCTGCTGGCGGTCCACTCGCCTCTGCGATGACGTAACCGCCGCGGGACAGCTCCGTCGCGGGGGCCAAGACTGCGCGATCGAGGGCAGGGACCGCTTGACGAGTGAGCACGAGCGCCACCGGTCCGCTCCCGCGCTCGAGGGCCACGCGCCATGCTTCAGCCGTCTCCGCAGCATCGCCCGGCCGGATCAGCACGAGACCGGGAATAGCCCGAAGCGACGTCAGCATCTCCACCGGCTGATGCGTCGGGCCATCCTCGCCCAATCCGATCGAATCGTGGGTGAACACATAGATGACGCGGAGGCCCATCATGGAAGCCAAGCGAATCGACGGCCGCATGTAGTCGGAAAACACGAGGAACGTGCCGCCGTACGGACGAATGCCACCGTGCAGCGCCATCCCGTTCATGACCGCGGCCATGGCGTGCTCACGGATGCCGAAGTACATGTTGCGCCCACCAAGATTCGCGGGACCGAGCACGTCGGCCCCCTTGATCAACGTGTTGTTCGATCCGCCGAGATCGGCTGACCCGCCGAGCAGCTCGGGCACGCGTGACGCTACGGCGTTGAGGACCGAACCCGATGCCTTTCTCGTTGCCATGGCTCCGCTGTCGGCGGTGAAGCGCGGCAGATTCTCGTCCCAACCCTCGGGGAGCTCTCCCTGCAGACGTCGTGCGAGCTCGGCCGCCTCATCGGGATGCGCCGCGGCGTACCGCGATCGGGCTGCCGTCCAGTCCTCTTCGAGCGCCGCTCCCCGCGCCACGCATTTCCGCCATTCGGCCAGTGCTTCATCCGGCACAGCGAACGGATCCTCGGCCCCCCACCCGAGGTTGGCCTTTGTAAGCCGCACTTCGTCTTCGCCCAGCGGCGCCCCGTGCGCGTCCGCCGAATCCTGCTTGTTCGGACTACCAAACCCGATGTGCGTCCGCACCCTTATCAGCGTCGGTCGCCGCATCTCGTGCCCCGCCTCGGCAAGCGCGCGGTCGATCGCCTCGACGTCATTGCCGTCTTCCACCTCTGTCACATGCCACCCGTACGACTGAAACCGGGCGATGACGTCGTCACTGTAGGTGAGATCCGTCGGCCCGTCGATCGTGATCCGATTGTCGTCGTAACACACGATCAGATTGGCCAGTCCGAGATGCCCTGCCAGCGATGCCGCCTCGTGCGACAGGCCTTCCATCATGTCGCCGTCGCTCGCGAAGACGTACACGCGCTGCGTAATCAACTCGTGATTCGGCCGGTTGTATCGCGCCGCGAGATGTGCCGCCGCAAGCGCCATCCCCACCGCGGTTCCGAGCCCTTGACCGAGCGGCCCAGTGGTGGTCTCGACCCCAGGCGTAAGCCCGAACTCGGGGTGCCCGGGCGTCTTGCTTCCGAACTGCCGAAACGCGATGACGTCGTCGAGCGACACGTCGTACCCAGTCAGATACAACAGGCTGTAGAGCAGCATCGAGGCGTGGCCGCACGACAGCACAAATCGATCGCGACCGGGCCAGGAGGGGTTGGTGGGGTTGTGGCGCAGGTGCCGCGTCCACAGCACAAACGCGAGCGGGGCTTGTGCCATGGGCGCACCAGGGTGGCCACTCTGCGCACGCTCCACGGCATCCATGGCGAGCGTGCGTATCGTGTCGATGCAAAGCCGATCGAGTGCTGAGCGACGCGCCGCGCTGGCGTCGGTCATTGGCAACCGCTCCGAGGGAATTTGATCAAGCGAATGCAAAGATAGCACCAGGCGCACGCGTGCGCAGACGCGACACTCGCGCTCGCACCGTCACTGCCGACTTCGCGTCTCGGACGGCCAAATCGTCCCGGTTCACGATCAATTCATCCTCTCTTTATCCACTCCGGATTATTTTTGCGTTGCCTTCGAGAGGAACCTGTGTCCAGTGTAGGTGGGGCGTAGATGTGAGCCTCTCGCGACTCATGGCAGCAGCTGCCCCGCAGCGGATGGGATACTGTGAGAGCCGTGAGTCACTAACCCGCAGCCTTGTGCGAGGGTGGACACGGGGAGGGCGTACAGAGACTACGGGATGACAGCGGACGAAGGTCCGCGTGGCGGCCTCTACCTTCGAGTCGAAGATGAGGCCGCCTTTTCGTTTGCCTCGTCGCGGTCAGCCCGATCGTCAGGTCAATGACTGCCTTCCCAGCACGCGCGGAGAAGTCGGCACCTAGGACGCCTTGTTTGCTCCTCTGCCGCAAGCCCGACCTCACGTGTTACTGTTCAGCGGCGACCTATCCGCTGATCCTCTCAATGATGGACCAATGACGAATCCCTTCAACGCTCAGACCACCATCGACCTCCCGGACGGACCGGCGACCATGTACCGGCTAGAAGCGCTGGCAACCGCGGGTCTCGCTGATCTCGACCGGCTCCCCTTCTCGATTCGCATTCTGCTGGAGAACGTGCTGCGGCATGCGGGGAACGGGGTGGTCACGGAAGACCACGTGCGGGCCGTGGCCGGCTGGCAACCGCAGCCGGATCGGAGTCAAGAAATCCCGTTCATGCCCGGCCGAGTCGTGCTACAGGACTTCACTGGCGTGCCGGCGGTCGTGGATTTGGCGGCCATGCGGGACGCGATCGCAAGTCTCGGCGGCGATCCCGATCGCATCAACCCGCTCGTCCCAACGGATCTCGTGATCGACCATTCCGTGCAGGTCGATTTCTTTGGGACGACCATGGCGTTTCAGTTGAATGTCGAACGCGAAATGCAACGCAACGGTGAGCGATACCAGCTGCTCCGATGGGCGCAACAGGCGTTCCACGGATTCCGGGTGGTGCCGCCGGGCACGGGCATCGTCCATCAGGTGAATCTGGAGTACCTCGCGAGTGTGGTCCGCTGCGAAGGTGCTGCACGGGTCGCATTTCCCGACACGCTGGTCGGGACGGACTCGCACACGACCATGATCAATGGTCTCGGTGTGGTGGGCTGGGGCGTCGGTGGCATCGAGGCCGAAGCGGTAATGTTGGGGCAGCCGTACTTCATGCAGTTACCTGAGGTGGTGGGCATGAAGCTCACCGGTCGCCTCCCAGACGGGGCCACCGCGACGGATCTCGTACTCACCGTCACACAGATGCTCCGCAAACACGGTGTGGTAGGGCGCTTCGTGGAGTACTTTGGCCCGGGGATCTCGACGCTTGGCCTCGCCGACCGCGCCACGTTGGCCAACATGTCACCCGAGTACGGTGCCACCATTGGCTTCTTCCCGGTCGATCATGAGACGCTGGTGTACTTGGAACGCACGGGGCGACCGAAGACGCTCATCGGACGGGTCGAACGCTATTGCAAGGAACAGCAGTTGTTCCACACGCCCCACACCCCCGACCCCGAGTATTCGAGCACGATGGAGCTGGACCTCAACACGGTGGAGCCGTCACTCGCCGGTCCGCGACGTCCGCAGGACCGCGTCCCGCTCGCCAACGTCAGACGTTCGTTCGGCGACGCCTTGCCGGACCTGGTCCCTGCCGCCGTCGATCGCCCGACCAAGCCGATCACCGTACCCGACATTCGCCTCAACGGGACTCAGATCGAGTTGCATGACGGATCGGTTGTCATTGCAGCGATCACGAGTTGCACCAACACATCCAATCCTTCAGTCATGATTGGCGCCGGGCTCGTGGCTCGGAAGGCAGTCGCGCGGGGTCTCACCGCTAAACCGTGGGTCAAGACCAGCTTGGCCCCGGGATCAAAGGTCGTGACGGAGTATCTGCGAGAAGCCGGCGTGCTCACCGATCTCGAAGCGCTCGGGTTTTACATCGTCGGGTATGGCTGCACGACCTGCATCGGCAACAGCGGGCCGCTCGCTGAACCCATTGCGAACGCGATTACCAACCGCGGCCTCGTGTGTGCCGCGGTGCTGTCGGGCAACCGGAACTACGAGGCGCGTGTCCATCCGTTGGTCCGCGCCTCCTACCTCGGCTCCCCAATGCTCGTGGTCGCGTACGCCCTGGCTGGTCGCATCGATATCGACATCGCGTCAGACCCGATCGGGGAAGGAACCGATGGGCAGCCAGTCTACCTCCGGGACATCTGGCCGTCGCCGGAAGAAATCAAGGAGGAAGTCGCGCGCTCACTCAAGCCTGCCATGTTCGAGCGGGAGTACGCGAGTGTGTTCGATGGCGATGCGACCTGGCAACAACTCCCCGTTCCGGAGGCGGCAGGAGGCCGCTTCGCGTGGGACGGGCAGTCGACCTACATCGCAAACCCGCCGTTCTTCACCGACATAGAGATGGAGCCTGCCGCGGTGACGAACATCGAGCAAGCCCGCGTGTTGGCGTGGCTCGGGGATTCGGTGACAACCGACCATATCTCGCCGGCTGGGGCCATCCCGAAGAGCAGTCCGGCGGCACGCTGGCTCACCGAGCACGGGGTGGAGCCGGTCGATTTCAATACATTCGGGTCGAGGCGGGGGAACCACGAGATCATGATGCGGGGCACCTTCGGCAACATCCGCATCAGGAACAAGCTTGTCGAGGGGAAAGAGGGCAATTGGACGAAGCACATCCCGTCGAACACCGTAACCAGCATGTACGATGCGGCGATGCGCTACCGCGACGAAGGTACGCCGCTGCTCGTGATCGGAGGCAAGGAGTACGGGTCGGGCAGCTCACGCGACTGGGCGGCCAAGGGCACTCGTCTGCTCGGTGTGCGCGCCGTGATCGCTGAGAGTTATGAGCGTATCCACCGCAGCAACCTCATCGGCATGGGAGTGTTGCCGCTGCAGTTCCGGGAAGGAGATTCGCCAGCATCTCTCGAACTGACCGGTCTCGAGCGGTACACGATCACGGGCATCTCGACCGACGAGATTGCGCCGGGAGGCCTCGCACACGTGGAGGCCGAGCGCGCCGACGGATCAAGCGTTGGCTTCAACCTGCTGGTACGACTCGATACTGCAGTGGAGGTGGAGTACTACCGCCACGGCGGGATCCTCCACTACGTCCTACGGGACCTCGCGCAGCGCGGGTAGCCTCGAAAGAGGGGAGCGCCCGCTCCCCTCAGTTCTTGCCGAGAAAGTCCTCTATCTCCCCGAGGCGCGCGCGGCCATCCTCGTAACCCAGCTCCATGAGCAGGCCCGTGTATTTCGGCTGGAACATCAGGTAGCTCAAGAAGTCCGACGAGCCGGCCCGCTCGCCGCCAATCGACGACACGCCGAGCTGCACCAACATCGGGAGCGAGCTGCGCATCTCTCCAGCGAGGGAGCCGAGATCGCGGGATGGCCGGAGCAGCAGGAGGTCGATGGGCCGCATGCCTTGCGCCGCCGGGCTGTTCTCCGGCAGGGCCCGCAGCATCGTGTTGATCCGTTGAAGTCGCTCGGCATCCGCATCGAGGGAATCGAGGAAGATCGAGTGCAAGAGAATGCCAAACACCTCTGCGGCGACGGGATAGCGCAAGTGCGTTGGAGCCGGCTCAGACGGGGCGTTCTGGGTGCGCATCGCGATCCCAATGATGCGGCTCGCGCCCAGGTGAATGGCTGGGGCGAGCGGGGCTGTCTGCCGTACGCTGCCGTCGCCGTAGAACGAGTTGCCGATCCTGAACGCCGGAAAGATCAGCGGAATGGATGCCGAGGCCAGGAGATGTTCGATGGTGATCGTTGTTCGCACCGCCACGCGCATGGGGCGCTCCCAGATCGGGACGTCGCGTTTCCCCTGCATGAACGTGACGGTCTGGCCCGAGTCGTAGCAGGTGGCGCTGAGCGCGACGGATTGCAGGCGCTTGGCCTCGAGGTTCCGCTGGATTCCGTTGACATCGATGCACGCAGCCAAGAACCCACGCAGCGGACTCATGTCCATCAGCCCCCGGAACGAGGGCTGAGGTGAACCGCGCCGGAGCAGCATGTTCACGCCCCACTGGAGGACGGCTCGTCCGAGTCGGAACGGGCGCACCGCATACACGCGACTCGGTTTCAGTCGGCTCCACTCGGTGCGTAGCCCCTCGACGGCTCGTCCAAACGGCCCTGCGTGTGCAGCCAAATACACGGTGTTGATCGCTCCGGCTGACACCCCTGTGAGAATGGGGATGTGGAGATCTGGCGCGCGCTCGGCAAGCGCGCTCAACACACCAGCCTGATAGGCTGCGCGAGCGCCACCACCTGAGAGCACCAGAGCCAGATTATCGTTCGTCGACACGCTCAAAAGCTGACCGCGGGCACCGCCAAATGCCAGTCATGGTTGCTGGAGCCGTCCACGGAGTATCTTGGACGTTGATGACGTTCTCCATTCCCGATGAAGAGCTCGAGATTCGCGCGTCACGGTCCGGCGGACCTGGTGGCCAGCACGTGAACACGTCGGCCACGCGGGTCGAGGTTCGCTGGAACGTCCTCACGAGCACCGCCCTTTCCGGCACGCAGCGACTGCGGTTGCTGGAGAAGCTCGGGCACCGCATTGACGCACGCGGTTGGCTGCGCGTCGTCGCGTCACGACGCCGCAGCCAACTGCGGAATCGAGACGCCGCAATCGAGCGCCTCAGTGCAATTGTCTCCGACGCCCTGAGACCTCGGAAACCTCGCAAGAAGACCAAGCCCTCCAAGGCGGCCCGCGAACGCCGTCTGGCAGCGAAGCGCCGTCGCGCCGAGGCCAAACGGCAGCGCCAGCGCGTGAACCCAGACGACTGATCTGCGCTTCGGTCTGGTCTCCGCACGTTCACTAGAAAAAGAGATGAAAAAAGACGGCGAGCCGGCGCAATCACGCACCGGCTCGCCGCCCCGCTTCTGCACGACCTACTCCAAGTGCTGTACCTCGTCGATTAGCTTCTTGAACGAGTCTTTGGCATCACCGAACAGCATCGACGTCTTCTCGTGGTAGAACAGCTCGTTGCCGACGCCGGCAAATCCAGGTCGCATGCTGCGCTTCAACACAATCGTGTGGGTCGACTTGTCCACATCGAGGATGGGCATGCCGTAGAGCGGGCTAGCCGTATCATGGCGCGCAGCCGGGTTCACAACGTCGTTTGCCCCAATGACGACCGAGACATCGGTGCGATCGAACTCCGGGTTGATCTGCTCCATGTCGTACAGCTGATCGTAGGGCACGTCCGCCTCGGCTAGCAGCACGTTCATGTGACCGGGCATCCGACCGGCAACGGGGTGAATCGCATACTTCACTTCGACACCCCGCTCCTGCAGCATATCGGCAAGCTCACGAACCTCGTGCTGCGCCTGAGCAACCGCGAGTCCATATCCCGGCGCAAAGATCACTTGTCGGGCATACGCCAGCATGGTGGCCGCGTCCTCGTGCGTCAGCGACCGCACCGTCTGGCCGCCTGAGTCACCGGCTGGCCCGATTTGTTGTACCGTGGAGCCGAACGCCCCGAACAGCACATTGGCTAGCGAGCGGTTCATCGCCCGGCACATGATGTTGGTGAGAATGAGACCCGACGCACCCACCAGCGCGCCGCTGATGATGAGCCCCTCGTTGTTGATCACGAATCCAGTCATCGCCGCCGCGATCCCGGAGTACGAGTTGAGGAGCGAGATCACCACCGGCATGTCCGCTCCCCCGATCGGGATGACGGACAGGATGCCGAGGACAAACGCAACGCCCACCAAAACGGCGAAGAATGTCGCATTGTCCGGCGCAATGACGAGCCAAATGATCAGTGCAACCGTGCCAGCGAGAATGATCGCGTTGAGCGTCTTCTGCAGGGGGTAGGTGACCGCGCGGCCTGTCACAAGCTCACGGAGCTTCCCAAACGCCACGAGACTCCCCGAGAACGTCAGCGACCCGACGACGGCCGACAACATGATCGCCACCGAGACATTGAGCGGGATCACGCCCCCTTCCAGCGACACGTACTTGGCAAACTCCGCACTGGCGACCACCGCCGATGCCCCGCCCCCGAACCCGTTGAGCAGCGCCACCATCTCGGGCATCGCGGTCATCTTCACAGTGCGCGCGAAGACGCCACCGATCAACGATCCGACGATCATGCCGATGACCACCATCTGCCACGTTAGGATG
>JAOTWK010000048.1 GCA_029862935.1 Gemmatimonadota bacterium
CGCCGAACACCAGGAACTGCTGAAGGCTGATGGCTGATGGCTGCTAGCTGATGGCCGGCGGCTCAATCCTTCGGATCCAGAATATCCTCGATCCGCACGAGCGCATCCTGCAAATGGAGTCGGGTCGCTCGGTCGAGGTTGCGGTTGAGCGCCGACCGAATCTCGCGTTGCAGGGTCACCAGCTGTCCGCGCGCGAACGGTCGGATGTCGGATTGCGGGACGTCGACGTTCGTCACGAATGAGCGGAAGAACGCTGGCACCGGTCCTGGCTCCTCGTTCATCAGCCAGTGCATCCGCTCGAGGTAGCCACGCTGCAGATTCCGGCGGTACACGTTGATCTGACGGCTACGACCCAGCTCCGACCACACGGCGTCCCGCACGTCGTCAAACATCTCACCGAGCGTGTAGGTGCCACTGCCGAGCCGCGCTTCAGCTTCGATCAATCGCTGCATGCGTCCCGGATCGAGCACGCGATTGAGGACACCGACCTGCACGCCACGCATGCGCTCCACCGTCCCGACGTTTTCGATCCGTCGCAAGATGTTCTCGTCGATCATCCACGTGGGCGGGGTGAACGCCTGCTCCGTGAAGAACGCCATCGCGCGGCGCTGGGTGTCGCGGTCGACGAACTCATAGACGGCACCATCCTGATCGGTCGTCTTGCTGAGCTCCGTCACTCCGCCGATGACGGTCGCGACGTGCCCCATGTATCGGTTCCATTGGCTCAGCACTTGGGTGTACAGCTCCTGCAGCTCGTCGTAGTCCTCGCGTTCTTGATACGACCAGGCGAGCAGGTTTGGGATGATGCGCTTGAGGTTCTCGATGCCGTAGGTGCTGGCAAGCATCGGGTCGTCGCCCAAGGCCTCGGTTTGCGACGTCGGGTCGACCCCGCTCCCGCCACCGTAGTGGTAGATCGGATCGTCGTACCGATCCCGAATCCAACGATCCAGCGTCTCGCGTTCCGCGTCCGACGACATCGCGTCGACGATCGGACGGTATCCCCACATGATCGAGTATTTGTCGTACAGCCCGATACCAGGGAGGAAGCAGACGCCCTCGTCACCAGGCTGCGCGACGTAGTTGAACCGCGCATAGTCCATGATGGACGGCGCCGTGTTCATGGCACATGTGAAGGCTGCAGACCGCAGTGAATCCACTGGATAGGCCGAGCTGGCCTTCATGTTGTGGGGCAGACCGAGCGTGTGCCCGACCTCGTGTGCCGCAACGAAGCGCATGAGCTTGCCCATGACGGCATCGTCGAACTCTACGCCGCGTGCCTCGGGGTTCGCCGGAGATGTCTGGATGAAGTACCAGTTCCTGAGGAGGTTCATCACATTGTGGAACCACCCGATGTCACTCTCGAGGATCTCTCCCGTGCGCGGATCGTGCACGTGCGGGCCGTACGCGTTCTGTACGGGTGACGGGAACCAACGGATCACTGAGTAGCGCACGTCTTCTGGGCTGAACTCCGGATCCTCCTCCGGCGATGGCGGATCCTTGGCGATGATCGCATTCTTGAACCCGGCCTCCGCGAACGCGACGTTCCAGTCTTCGATACCCTGCTTGAGATACGGACGCCATTTGAGTGGGGTGGCCGGATCGATGTAGTACACGATGGGTTTTAGTGGATCCACGAGCTCGCCGCGCCGGAATGCCGCCGTGTCACTCGGCTCCAGCCGCCACCGCGTGATGTATCGCCGTGTCCTGGCCTTTTGCTCGCTCCGTCCGTAGTCGTTCTGCTGGACGCTGATGAATCCGACCCGTTCGTCCCACAGTCGTGCTAGCATCGGCCGCTCGGGCAACAGAACCATCGAGTGGTTCATCTCGAGGGAGATCGATCCCGTAGTGGCATTGGACGGCGGCTCGGTCGCGTTATATGTCAGGACGGTGCGAACCTCGATGTTGCGCGGGAAGCTCTTGATCCAGTTGACGAAGGTGCGGTCGCGATCGAGGTTGCGGACCTTGTACTGCTCACGGGTGAAGCGACTCAGCCCGAAGACCGGCACGTCGGTCGTGAACAAATCGGTCACGTCAATGACCACGGCACTCGTATCGGTCGTGGTCGAGTCGACCACCTTCGTGTTGAACGCCGCGATGTCGAAGCCGCTGATGATCGGCTCGAAATTCGCGTTCCGCACCGCCTCGTAGATCGGCAACGAGTCGTCCGCCACGTTCGTGTAGGAGACGTTCCGGAGATAGATGTGGTTGTTGTGGTGCTGCCACCGCACCGTGATCGTGTTGTTCTTCTCGCCGCCGTATCCGACGTTGGCGGCGGTCTGCGCCCGTCGTGACACGACCAACATCTCCCGCTCGAGCACCTCTCGAGGGATCTCGTAATACCACTTATCCTCGACCTGATGCACGATAAACAGGCCGGAATCCGACTTGGCCTCTTTCGTGATCACCTCGTTGTACGGCTTGATCTTCTGGTCGTTATTGCGCGACTCCGACGGTTTGGGAGTTGGGGCGGTCTGCGCCCGGCCCTGTGCACACGCACTCAGGCCCGCTGCGGTGAACAGCAGCGTCGCGACTGAGAGAAATCGTTTCATGGTACGTCGGCCTCGACGGGATGTATTGTGAGTGGAATGGCGCCGAAAGCTAGAAGGTGGGACTGGGCAGCGCTACCGCTGCCCGAGTCTCAACAGCAGCTGTCGTCGGGACTGCAGCAGGCGTAACTCGCTACTTCATCCCCGGGCTCCAGAATCGCGAACATGGGCTCGTAGGGAGGCCGTTGCAGCTTGGCCACCGTGTCAGTACACACGTCGAAGGGCTCGTTGCGTGGGAAGAGATGTCCCTCTTCATCGACGAACGCCTTGCCTGGTCCGAGGTACACGGCGCGATGGCCGTCAAATACGCACCCTGCCTGCTTCTCGTACTTGAAGCCTTCGACCGTCACAGAGAAGAAGGCGTAGCCTTCGACGTCCTTCCAGTGGGTCCGGTTCCGCACGGACAGACCATAGAACCCGGCACGCTCGAGCTCGGCGAGGAATGCCTGCTGGGTCAACGCCCCCGAGAGGCACTCGCCCCACAAATGCACGTTGGTCTTGAGATGCGCCGGCACTTCGCGCTCACTCACGATATCGGAAATCACGATCCGACCGTGATCTTTTAGCACCCGCCAGATTTCCTCGAACACCCGTGGCTTGTCCGGAGAGAGGTTCACCACGCAATTGGATGTCACGAGATTCACGGACTTCGTTTCGACCGGAATGCTCTCGAGGTAGCCTTCTCGGAAATCGACGACGTCGTAGCCGAGGGCGGCAGCCACCTTCGGTTGATTGTCACGTGCGACCTCGAGCATGCGGTCGGTCATGTCGATTCCGATGGCCTTGCCCTCGGGCCCGACATACTTGGCTGCGATGAACACGTCGATCCCCGCACCCGAGCCGAGGTCGACGACGATCTCGCCTTCCTCGATGTTGGCGCTCGTCATGGGTGACCCACAGCCATAGAAGCGGTCGAGCACGTCCTGGGGAATATGTGCTACCGCCGAGTCGTCGTACTTGGTCGGACAGCACAGTGCGGCCTGCGGTTGGTCGGCCGCGGCACCGTAGAATTCCCGCATTGCGGCGCGCGGCTTGTCGACGTCAAATGAAAGCACACAATTCGAGTGCAGAGTGAGCACTGGTTGCTGCGCGGCCGCGGCGTCGGCTGATCCGCAGGCAATGGCGCCCTGACCCATGGCATGGAGCACGAGTGGCGCGGCGTACCCGGACCGCGTGTTGCGGCGAGCGGACTTCTCGCGGCCAAGCGCGGTCATCACGTGTTTCGCGAGATGCACGGCGACCGGGTAGTACGGATCCGCCCCCAGGTGATCGCCCGTCGCCCACCACGCGTGTTCCCAGTCGCCACCGCCAGTGAAGAAACGAAACGCATCGTTTTGCGTTGCGGTCTTCTGTGCAACCGACGCAGCGCGCAGCCGGCGTACCACCGGTGAGGTGTTCAGAATGTCTCCCAGACGCGTCTCGGTCAGATTGCCACAGAGCAGCGTCGGCTCGTTCACGAGTGCTGCGGTGGGGTACACCCCGCCGTCGACATACACGGCAATCGAGTCCCACGCACCGTTCCCCAAGTCGTACTTGATACCGGGCACGCCGTTCACCCGACGTTTCATGGCTTCGAGGTTGTCCAGCTCGACATCGGCTGCCTGAGCAGCAGCCACCGACTCGTCCACCGCCGCAACCAGATCGGGGATTTCCGGGAAGAACCCGTTTCGGCTCGCGGCGGCGCGCCCACGGCGATGTGCCCACATGAGATGAAAGCTCTTCGCACCCACCGATCGCGCGACGTCCGGCAATGCGCTCAACTCCGTCAGGTTTTCGCGAGCCACTACCGTCGATAGTGAGACGTCGAAGCCCAGGTCGGACGCGAGCCGCGCGCCGTCGAGTGCCTTGTTCAACGTACCCGCCCCACGGATGGCATCGTTGGTCGAGGGTTGCACGCCGTCGATCGAGATCTGGAGTCTGACGGTGTCGCGGTCGAGCGTGGTCAGGCGGTCGCGGATCGGTCCGCGGAACACGGTGCCGTTGGTGAGGACGATGACGTCCAGTCCCAAGTCACCAGTCGCGCGCTGGATGAGGTCCGTGACGTCCCGACGCACGAACGGCTCTCCGCCCGTCAGATAGAGGCGCTCGAGGCCGAGTTCCGCCGCATGCGCGACGAGCTGGTGCAGCTGCCCGGAGGGGAGACCGTATTCCTTTCCTGGACCAGATGAGACCAAACAGTGCGTGCATGTGAGGTTGCAGGCGTTGTTGATTTGAATCCACAGCTCACGAAGGCCGTCTGGAGCGATGAGCGCGGCTCGCCCTGGGTACGGATCACGCGAGGTGGGCTGGTCGGAAACCATGCCGGCCCGATCAAGTGCCGCGAGGAAGTCATGTACGTGTACCCACGCCGTGCCGGTGTCGAGCCCGTGCTGGGCGCCGTAGCGCGCGGTCAGCTCACGGAGCGTGGTGCCCGAATGGGAAGCGAGCATCACGTCGAGCAATCCGCGACCGCGTGAGTCGACAGCCACCCAGTTGGGTGCATCATGATCGATCGCGTAGCTGATTCCGTCGTTCTCGAAGACATGCAAGGGTGGAACGTAGAGGGGTGTGCCGGACTCGAGTTTCATCGTTCAGCTTCCTTGAGGCGACGGACGTGTGAAGACTGCGGACTCAGGTTGTGAACTCTGGGGCCGACCTGCCGGTTCCCGTGTTGTGAGCCGCGCGGCAATCTAGTGGACGGACGCTGCCTGAGCAGATGCGGGGTGCCGCTTCCGATAGCGGCGCAACGTCCACACACCGACGAGCAGAATCAGCCCGGCAATCGTGACGGCCAGACCGGGGTTGCGACGGTACAGCGCACCGAGGCCACTGCCAGACAGCGTGAAGAGAAGACAGCCCGGAATGATTCCGACCGCCGTCGTCCAGGCAAAAGTCCAACGGGAAACTGGCGTGAGACCCGCAGCCCAATTGACCACGGTGAACGCGATCGTCGGAACGAGGCGGAGCGTGATGAGTCCGGGCCAGCCGGCAGAAAGCACCAGTCGGTCTGCCGCGGCCATGCGTGCCGGCTTCACCACGCGCTTGCCGAGTGGACGCCCAAAACGCCGGGCCAACTCGAAGCTCACAAGCGCCCCGACAAGGGCACCGGACCACGTGATGACGGTCCCGACCTGGGGTCCGAACACCATGCCGTTCAGCATGGCCGGGATCTCCGCCGGGATCGGCAGAATCGCCACGACGACCATGAACAACGGCGCGAGCACATACACCCAGACGCCGGAGTTCTCGATGAATTGGACGATCGGGTCGAACATGGAGGGGAAGCTAACGGGGCGAGCGGCGAACGTTAGTCGTCTCAGTCGCCCCTGTCGTCGCAGTCGTCTGTCACGGGCGGACGACTGCGACGACGAAGACGACTAAGACGACTGAGGTACGGTGGCGCTCACCCTACAGACTCAACCAGTAATTCACCTTCACGACGAACGTGTTCTGCGCGTCGAGCCGGAACAGGTCTCGAATGCCCTCTCCGAATTGGAACTCCGATCGCGTGTTGTCGCCCACGCGCCCGTGCTGCCACACGAGGAAGAGCGTCGACCCCAGGCTGTATTCCCAGCGGAGTACGACGTTTGAGCGGAACGACAGGAAGGTGAAGTCCGGGTTCCCGATGTCGAAGTCAGGGGTGCCGTTGGCGTCGAAGTCGATGGAGAGGTCACCGTCATTGTCGATGAGTCGGTCCGGTCCGAAGTCATCGAACCGGTCGGCAAAGGTTTCGCCACGCGGGTCGGCGACTTGCCGGAATCCCTGGTAGTCCACCGTCGAGACGAATGGCTCCGCATAGAGCTGCAGCGACAGTGCAGGTGTGAACGTCATGTTTCCGCGGAACGTCGTCGCGAGCGTGGTCTGGCGGATCTCGCCAAAGAGGTAGCGGGTCTCGCCGCCCACGTCGACCTGATCCCAGTATTGCCAGCTGTCGAATTGCTTGAATAGCCGCGGCCCGAAGGTGAAGTCCATGTTCGACGCGGGGCGCCACGAGACGCGGGGAGACAGACTGATGCCCCACGAATCGCTCGCGGGCTGAAGAAAGCCGAACATGCTGAGTCCGGCGCGGAACTGCTTCCGGCTGTCGCTGTTGAACCCACTCCACATGCTCATCGTGTGAGGACGGATGAGCGCGGGACCACCGCGTAACGCCCCGGGAGAGAGTGACTGGAAATTCTGCTCGATTCCCATGTACCCGCTCCAGTAGTTCCGGAACTGTCCATTCGCGTTGATGTTCCCGCCGGTCCCCAATCGCTCCCACCCGTGACTCCACACCGAGTGCTGGTTGAAGTTGATCTGCGCACGGCGGAACACCTTGCCCGGCGTGATCCAGCGCCGTGCGATCCACAGGAACTGGACGGTGCGATCGGCATCGCGTTGGAATCCGGCGTCGTTGACCTCGAAACCCGGTGAACGGGTGTCGAAGCCGGTCGCGGCTCTCCAGTCCCCTCGGTTCTTGCTCACAACGAACTGTCCGGCATAGCCGCTCAAGGACGTCCGTGTCGGATCGAACGTCAGGTGGTCGGCGTCGGGTCGCTGGTAATAGCGAGCGGACGACAGTTGGGTTTCTTCGATCGCCGTGGCCGATCCAGTGACGTGGCTGCCAACGAACCACCCCTCGATCTCGTACGTGTCGTCGTGGAAGCGGTGCTCCCAGTCGAAACCGCCCGTGTAGGCTGAGCTGCGAAGCCAATCCAGGTTGTCCGGCAACGACCGGTTCACCGCGGTGCCGAAGAATCCGACCTTGGTCTTGCCTTCGCGGAAGTCGCGCGCCAAACGGCCCACGAAATACGTCGATCGCGGCTCCACGATATCGATGAATGGATCGCCGACCGCGTCGACGACATCCGCTTCCTCCTCGGCCGTGAGTGCACCGAGCAGGCCGATGGTCCATCCGTTCGCCGTCTTGCCGGACAGTTTCCCGGCACCGAGGATCGTGGTTTGGTCGATGGTCTCGGCGAAGCCGTCGCGGTCGTCCGCTTCGCCCTGTGGTGCCCGGCCGATGCGGCGCGTGTAGAAGAGCTGTTCGTTGGCGTTGTCGCCGTCGCCCAGGAGAATCGGAAACTGGAAGATGTCGAGGCCCTCGTTGAAAAACGGCCTCCTCTCTGGGAAGAACGTCTCGAACGCCGAGAGGTTGACGACGGCCGGATCCGCCTCGACCTGCCCGAAATCGGGATTGATGGTGGCGGAGAGGGTGAGATTCGATGTCACCCCGACGTTGAGGTCGGCGCCGGCTCTCGCGTTTTGATCGCGGCCGGTCAGAAAGGGATTGTCCGCTTCCCCCGGATATCGCGAGCCCGTGGCGGAAACGTACGGCATCACTTCGACGCGACGCTTGGGCTCGATGCCCTCGATGCCCACCAAGTCGCCAAACAGCGACACCAGCCCACGCTGATCCTTGCCCATGAGGCGCCAGTGCTGCTCCTCGTTGCGTCGGTTGATGATGCGAAGAACCTGGAATCCCCATTCCTGCCGTTCCGCGTTGGCGAAGCGAAGCTGACTGAACGGGATCTTGAACTCGGCGCTCCAGCCCTCGCCATCTACGGAGGTGGCGACATCCCACACGGCGTTCCACGAAACGTCGTCGTTCGTGTCGTCATACAGATAGATGTCGCGCTTGACGCCTGCGGGATTCACGAAGAACGCGAACCCCGTCCGCCGATCGCGATACGAGTCAATCGCGAGCACGATCCAGTCGGAGGGTGGTTCTTCGTCGCGTCGTGCCAACCGTGCGCTGATCTGATCTGGCTGAGAATCGTAGGCACGGACGCCAACGTAGAGGGCATTGTCGGTGTAGAGCACCCGGAACTCAGTCGGTTCCGTGGCCGGCTCACCTTCGTCGGGATCGTGCTGCCAGAAGTTGCCTGATGCCGGCGCGGTCGCCCAAGCTTCCTCGTCGAGGCGACCGTCGAGGTCGGGCGCCCTCATTGCCCGCACGGCAATCGCTTGTCTGTGAGCCGACGGGTTGGCTGTCACCCGATCAGGGACCGCTTGGACAGTCGATTGTTGGGCTTGTGCCAGCGCGGACGAAAGCGGGATCGACAGCAGGAAGGTGAGCACGAGGGCACCGCCGCACAGGATGCGGGCAACATGCCCCGCAGCTGCAGCTCGAGTCGGTGAACACTCCATCGCGGTGCCTCCGGAGGGCGAGGGATTTCTTTGCACTACGGCGGTTGCTGGGTATGGGTTTCGTGTCTTTAGATACGTGGGAGAGAGAAAAGGTTGCCGCGAGAGGCGAGACCTGAGACGTGAATGGTGAGAAGTGAGGGAACCTCAGATAGCTTCTCACGTCTCACGTTTCACGGACCGTTGACAGCACATCGTAAGACAAGTTATTTCAATGTCTTACAGTGATCCGTATCGATAGAGGACCCATGTACAAACTCGTGCTGCTCCGCCATGGCGAGAGCGTGTGGAACAAGGAGAACCGGTTCACTGGGTGGACCGATGTAGGCCTCACGCCGAAGGGGGTGGAGGAGGCGGTCACCGGGGCTCGTCGGCTCAAAGCCGAGGGCTTCACGTTCGACGTTGCCTACACGTCAGTCTTGAAACGTGCGATCGAAACACTCTGGATTGTGCTGCGCGAGATGGACCTCATGTGGATCCCGGTGCACCGGAGCTGGCGACTCAACGAGAGGCACTACGGGGCACTCCAGGGATTGAACAAGTCAGAGACTGCAGAGAAGCACGGCGAGGCACAGGTCAAGATCTGGCGGCGGAGCTACGACACGCGCCCGCCGGCGCTCACGCCGGACGACGAGCGCTATCCGGGCCACGATCCGCGCTACGCCGATCTCACCGCAGAGGAACTACCGCTCACCGAGTGTCTCAAGGACACGGTGGAACGGATGCTGCCCCACTGGTTCGACGTGATCGCGCCCGACGTGCAGCGGGGGACCAAGGTGCTCGTCTCAGCGCATGGGAATAGCCTTCGCGCACTGGTCAAGCACCTCGATAAGATCCCCGAGGATGAGATCGTGGGGCTCAACATCCCCACGGGCATCCCACTCATCTACGAGCTGGATGAACGTCTCGAGCCGATTCGGAGCTACTACCTGGCTGACGAAGAGGCGGTGAAGGCAGCGCAGCACGCGGTGGCCGCGCAGGGGAAGAAGAAGTAGTTACGGTCGCTCTTCCCCTAACAGTCTCCCCGTCGCGAGGTCGAAGACCCGCACGGTCGTAACCACTCCTGCGCGTTCACCATCGACGTAACGCACTCGGACGATCTTCTTGTCCTTGGATGGACGGTAGATCACCATCGATCCGGCCGGTGCGTGTGCCAGGATCCCGTCGCATGTGCGGGCTCGTGCCTGATGGCCTGGCGGGGTTCCTGCTATCCACACGCGGCAGCGCCCGGGCGGCGGCAGGTGGCCGGGGGGCACGCGGAGCGCGACGGCGGTGTTGCCCGTGACCGTCTCGCTCCCTGAGGGTGCGACGTCTGCGTCCTGGCTCGGCGACGGGCCGGAGCCGACCACCTGGGTCGATGAGCTACATGCTGCGAAGAGGACTGCCGTCGCGGCAAGGATCGAGTGTTTCATTGTCGTCTCCTTCCGCGCAGACGCGGAGTGGGATGCGCCCCAAGGAAGCGGATCGCTCGTCGAAACGCTGTGAGCGTGCTCACGTGCCAGGTTGACCCCCCTTTTGGGGTCGGCTACGTTGCGATTCGCGCCGTCTGTTCGGGGCCGTGGTGGCTGTAGCTCAATTGGTCAGAGCGCCGGACTGTGGCTCCGGAGGTTGCGGGTTCAATTCCCGTCAGCCACCCTGAAAGTGAGCGGTAAGCCGTCAGCGGTGAGCGGGATTGCACGGCTCACGGCGCGCCGCTCACGGCTCACGATCTAGGCCCGTAGCTCAACTGGCAGAGCACCGGTCTCCAAAACCGGGGGTTGCAGGTTCGAGTCCTGCCGGGCCTGTGCGGCCAAGTCCAAGTGACTTGGCCGTTTTGCTTTGCCTACCTCGCTGAGCCACGCTCCGGTCACACACGCCTGTGACCGATTTTGTGACGCTCCCACGACAAAACACGCATGCGCGAGTCGTCAAACACGGCGTGCGCGGTGCACGGGGCGTGTGCGCCCGTCCTCCTGCAGGCATCCGTGGAGACCGCTACGGAAGTGGACCGTCAGCACCCACCGCCGAGACACTCCAGTGGTGATTGCACGTTCGCCGCTGCGATCACACCTGCCGTGAGCACCCCCACGGCGACGATCCCAAGCACCGCCAACGCGCTCTTCGCTCCATCGGTGCGGCGCGTCCTCACCTCAACCACGGAAGACAGTGGCACCGACCATTCGGCGCGATCATTGGCGCATCGCCAGCCGCGTGAGGTATCACCGCTGCAGGGCATTCCACCAAGGCTGTCGCCACGGACCCACGGCTTGTTGAGCATGACGGTTTTCGTCTTCTCCCCGTCAACCACCTTCAGGAGCACAGAACTTTCGTCACTGACAGCGTCTCGCGGGGCGAGCTTTGACGTCTGATAGCTCGTACAAGCAGGCAGATACCACAGGAGTAATGCGAGAGCAATGGGGCGTCGGAAGGTGCGCACGGTGGTCTCCTGATTGCGTCGCAGCCAGACTCATTCGAGTCCGTCAAGCGAGCGTCAAGGCGCTCGCACCTTGACCGCTACCTGCCGGTCGTGGCGAAGGTCCTGCGCGAGGTAGACGGTCGCCATGCCGCCGCTGCCGATCTCCCGTTCGATGTGGTAGCGGTCGGCGAGGGCGGTCTTGAGGCGCTCCAGCGGATCAGGCACGCACCGGGCTCCCGACTGGGGTTCCGGCTAAGCTATGGGTGGGGCAGGGGGGCGGCCAGGGCAGCCTGTTCTGCAGACCATCTGCAAACCAACAGGAAGGGACAGGACGGTACTAGAAGGGACAGGACGGGACGAAGGGGTGGCTAAGTCGGTACAGGAAGGACCAAACGGGACCAGAAGGGACGAAGAGCACCGAACTCCAAGACCGGGGGTTGCAGGTTCGAGTCCTGCCGGGCCTGTACGATAAGGCCGCGACGAATGTCGCGGCCTTTGTCGTACCGGCCCGCAGACTCGCTCTCACCGCCGCTCCGACCGCTGACGCGCTCGGAGTCGGCGCTCATCGAGTCGAGTCCTGCCGGGCCTGTGCGCCTAACCGCCTACCGGCCAGACGTGTCCTGCTGGGCCTGTTCAAGACAAAGAGCCGGGCGTCTCGCGCGGTTCTTTGTCGCCCCCCTCACGGTGTCCTGCACGCCGCCCACGCGTCGGTCTATTGGGCGGGCGCATCCTCGTCGAATGGCACGTTCCAGTGCGCTCCGCTGCAGAACGGCTTGTTCTGCGACGCGCCGCAGCGACACAGGGTCACGTGGTCAGTAGTGCCGCCTTGGTTGAGCTCAGTGTCCGCCAACTCAACCCCACCGCGAATGACGTACGGTCCATTTGGCGCCAGCGCGACGATCGCATCTCCTCCGCGGTCTCGATACAGTTTCTCGTTGATGCTGTAAGACAGCGCCCCGGACGGACACTGCTCAATCGTCTTGGCAATGGTCTCTGCATCGGCGGCACTCGCTGCAATCCACGGTTCCTTGCCCAAGCGAAAGACCACCGGGAGCCCGTCCGTGCATCGCCCTGCGTGCGCGCATAGACCGCGGTTGTCGTGAATGGTGATGCCGTCGCCTGAGTGATCTTCGAGCTTGTCCGGAACCCGATTGAGGTCCTTTGCGCTAGTGAAGCCGTTGCGCTTGTGGCTTCCGTCGCAATGCGGTTTGTTCTTGGATCCGCCACAGCGGCACAGGGCCGCCTTGCCCTGAATCGGAAACGTTCTTCCATCGGTGTAGCGCACCACGGCATCGGTCCCTTCGATCAGATAGGGGCCGTTTTCCGTTGGTGTGATTTTGGGCTTGGACACGGTCACCTCCGCGCGAAAGAAAGGGTTCGGTTACGCGTCCCGCGATGGGACTCCCCACGCTGCCGGGAGCTGCCCTCACGCATCAAACGCATCATGCATCTGCCGGGCTTTGTCGATGAGCTGCTGGAAGCTCGGGTTGCCGAATAAGGGTTTGAGGAACGGATTGTTCTCTTCCAGATAGCGATAGTTGCAGAACCCCCAGTTGATCGCGTGGCCGAGCCACTCGAGGGCGCCGTTCTCGTCACCCACCATGACGAGACAATTGGCGATGAATATGGGAAACGACTCGTCGGTCTTGGCCGTCTCCACCATCACGTGCTTCTCAGACATATGTGTTGCGACGGCTTCGCGGTCACCGTCCGCTGCCCGGATGAATAGTTCGCTCAGGTCCGCGACGGGTGCGGCGCCGGTCGCGGCAACGCGCTGAAAGAGCGCTCTCGCCTCGTCGAGCTGACCCGAGTGTGCCTTCACCTGTGCCAGCATCCACTCGATATGCGGAGTGCATGCCCTGGGGTCGTCGACGATCTCTTGAAATCGGGCGGCGGCGGCGTCGAACCGCCCATCCATGAGGTCGACCACCCCCCGAATGGCACGGGTGAACAGGTCGAGTGGATCCAGCAGGAGGGATTCAGCGGCGACTTCCCGCGCCTCATCGAGCTTCCCTACCTGGGCGAGGACCAGGGCAAGTAGCGTGAGGGCATCTGTGTTCCTGTCCGTCTCTCGCGCACGCCTCAGCAGTCGAACGACCTCCAGGTAATCGCCCTCCTTGTGCCGGACATGTGCCTTGGCAAAGAGCGCCAACCCGAGGTCGGGTGCCAGCTCGAGCGCCGTCGATGCATGCCGATCGGCCCGCTGCAATGTCTCACGGTCGTGGCTGATGCCGAATTCGTACGAAAGACTGTAGCACCGAGCGAGCGTCGCATGAACCAATGCGTTCTCTCCAGCGATCTCCTGAGCCTGCCGCACGAAATGGATCGCTCGCTCGATGCCCTCGGGGGTGAGCTTCATCATCTCCTGGCGTGCCCGGAGTAGAGCGTCAAAGGCGCGGAAGTCCTCGAATCGGTGAGACGCGATGCGGCGGGCGTCGTCCGGCGTCAGAGCGACGCGGAGCGCCTGCGTGATTTGTGCTGATAGTCGCTCCTGCAGGTCGAAGATGTCGTCGAGCTTCCCCGTGTACCGATCGGCCCAGAGATGCGAATCGGTCGACGCGTCGATCAACTGTGCGGTGATCTTCACTGTCCCACCCGCGCGGCGCACACTTCCCTCCAAGGCGTATCGGACGTTCAGCTCGCGGGCGATCGTCGGCACACTCTTCTTGGTGTCCTTGAACTGCATCGCCGACGTACGGGAGATGACACGAAGCTGCCGTATCCCGGAAAGCTCGGTGATCAACTCCTCGGTCAAGCCGTCGGCGAAGAACGCGTTGTCCGGGTCGGGACTCAGATTCTCGAATGGCAACACCACGATGGACTTAATGTCCGGCTCCGTTTCCTCCGGTCCCGCAGACAACGCCTCTGAGAAGG
>JAOTWK010000484.1 GCA_029862935.1 Gemmatimonadota bacterium
CCCAGCATCGTACAGCTGACGCCAGAACATGAACGTGTTTTCGAGCGAACCAATCAACACGGGAACGATGGGGGTCTGCGTGTGCCCGATGTCGAAGCCCAGGCTCCGACACCCGTCCTGGAACCGCCGAGTATTCTCCCACAGGCGGGTGCGCCGCTCCGGCTCGTCAATCAGAATCTCCAGAGCCGCCAGCACGCCCGCGGTGTTGGCCGGGGGCAGGGCCGCGGTGAAGATCAGCGGACGGCTGTGGTGCTTGAGGAAGTGGATGACCGACTCGGACCCGGCGATGAAGCCGCCGATCGAAGCCAGCGACTTCGAGAACGTCCCGACGACCAGCTCGACCTCCTGAGCAAGCCCGAAGTGGGCCGCGGTCCCGTCACCCTTCGGGCCCAGAACGCCCACCGAATGGGCGTCGTCCACGGCCAGGGCTGCCCCGTACCGCTGCGTCAACTTGAGCAGCGACGGCACGTCGGCAATGTCCCCCTCCATCGAATACACCCCATCGACGATGACCAGGGTGCCCCGGTCCTGGTACCGTTGGAGCAGGAACTCGAGCTGTTTCAGGTCGCCATGCCCGAACCGTTGGGTGTTCCCGAACGACATCTTGGCGCCGTCGACAATCGAGGCGTGGTCGAGCTTGTCGATCAGCACGACGTCACCCCTGCCGACCAGACCCGAAATGAGGCCAAGATTGGCCTGATACCCGGTCGAGAAGACGAGCGCCGCTTCCTTGCCGAAGAACTCGGCGAGACGGGTTTCCAGGAGCTCGTGCAGGTCGAGCGTCCCGTTGAGAAACCGGCTGCCGGTGCACCCGGAGCCATACCTCTCCAGAGCGTTCCGGGCGGCCTCCAACACCTTGGGATGCTGCGTGAGTCCCAGGTAGTTGTTGGAGCCCATCATCACCCGCTCCTTGCCCTCGATGACGACAACCGTGTCCTCCGCCCTCGAGATCGGCTTGAAGTAGGGATAGAGGCCCGCCGCCTGGGCTTCACGCGCCCGGGTGAAGTTCTTGCACTTCTCGAACAGCGCGACCTGTTGTAACGTCTGCGTACCCACGAGCCCTCGACTCGGTGAAAGAGACGGTGGGGACCCCGGTGCCTAAAGGGGGCATTCTGAATCGTTGCATAGTACCGATCGCCACGGTGTCGCACAAGTGCGCCTCCTTATTGCTGTTAGCCGCCCTTTTGGCGGTTGGCGCGCAATCGGCTGCCTCACAAGAAGTTGCCCGGGACCCGTGGGTCAGCGTCGACCAAGTCCTGTCGTTCAGCGGTGCCGTGGGGGTGTTTGGGGCGTCGCTGGTACTCGACCACTACCAGGGGCCACCGCCGTGCGCGCCGTGTGACCCCGGGTCGGTGCCGGGCTTCGACCGCTGGATCATTCGGCCGCCGGTCCGGCTCTATGCCGCCGGGAGCGACCTGCTCCTGCTCGGTCTGGCGAGCGGGACCCTGGTCGACGCCGGGTTCAGCCAGCAGGGCAGACGGCGGGTTCTGGCCGAGTTGGAAGCCGTGGCGTGGACGATGGGCGTCGTCGGGTTGAGCAAGTCGTTGATCGGGCGGGACCGGCCCGTGCTCTACACCGAGGTGGCGCCGGATGTAGCGGATGAGGTGATCAATCAGCGCTCGATGCCGTCGGGTCACGCGGCGCTGGCGTTTACCATGGCCACGAGTTATTGGCTCAGCAACCCCGAACGGGGGCTCGCACCGAAGCTGGCCGCAGTGGCCGCAGCGGTAGGGATCGGTGTACTCCGGGTGGCGTCGGCCAAGCACTTTCCGTCGGACGTCGTGGTGGGTGCGGTCGTTGGCACGGGGGTCGCCTTCGCGGTGCACACCATCCGATTCTGAGGAATGACGGTGATCGGGGCACCAGAGGGGCGGACGTGGGTACTAACGGCGGACGAGGAGTGTGATCTGAAGACGATGCAAACGGCTCATCGACCATCGCTCGCCCGCCGCCGGACGGCGGTGCGGCTTGGCTCAACTGGTGTGGGGTTCGTCCTGGCCCTGCTCGTGGCAGGTCCGGCGGTCGCCCAGACCGACGTCGAGGAACTGGGCCGCGTGCTAGGTGGGGCCCGTCCACCCGCCGCGTACTACGACATGCTGCGCCGGGATCCCACGGCGTTCCAGTTCTCAGAGGACAACGGCTGGATCCGCCGGGGTCGGCAGGTCGCGGCGCGGCGGAATGCGCTACGCGCTCAGGCGGCTGCCTCGGGGGTGAGCTTTGCGCCGTTGGCGCACCGCGACCCCGGGGGCGTCTACGGCGGCGAACTGCGGGTGCCGGTGTTCCTCGTGATGTACGCCAACACCGACTCGGCCGTGCTTCAAAGCATGGTGCCGCGGCAGGCCCTCGCCGACCGGCTCTACGGCACGGACCCGGCCCCACCGTACTCGATCCACACGTACTATCGCGAGCTGTCGAACAGCAGGTTGCTCGTGACCGGCACCGTCTTCGACTGGAAGCGGGTGACCGGCACGGAGGCCAATTACGAGGCCGGCTGCAACGGTCTCTGCGGCATCGCCGACATTGCCGGGATGATGCGGGAGATGGTACAGGCGCACGATGACTCGATCGATTACGGGTTGTTCGACAATGACGGGGCGGACGGGATTCCGAACTCGGGTGACGACGACGGTATCGTGGACGCGATCGTCCTGATGCATCCCGAGGTGGACGGGGCCTGCAAGAACGTCAACACGGCTGCCGTTAACAACGTGTGGGCACATCGCTGGTCGTATCGTGGCCGCACGGGAACGACGCTCTCCACCAACGATTCATCGTGGAGCGCATCGGGGCCGCGCACCATACAGGTCAACGACTACATCATCCAGGGCGGGCAGGGTGGTGATGGCGGATGCACGGGCGGGGTGCCCCAGGCCATGGGCGTGGTCGCCCACGAGACGGGACACATCTTCGGCCTCCCCGACCTCTACGATACGGGCGGGAGCACGGCGGGCATCGGGCATTGGGGTCTCATGGGGTCCGGGAACTGGAACAGGCCCAACCGACCGGCCCACATGGAGGCGTGGTCCCGCGCCCAACTCGGCTGGGTGTCCGAAGTCCTGATCGGGGCCGACACCACACTCCAGATCACCCCGGTGCAGGTCTCAGATACGGCGTTCATCGTGCCGGTCACGAACTCGAACGAGTATTTCCTGATGGAGAAC
>JAOTWK010000485.1 GCA_029862935.1 Gemmatimonadota bacterium
TCGCAGCGTACATGCTGGCCATCGAACGGGTAGCGGCCGTCCATCGGCTGCGCGGGCTCTATGCCTGATGCGTCTGCGCCTGGTGGCGGTGGGACGGATCAAGGATCCTGCATTGCGCCAGGCTTGCCAGGAGTACGCCGACCGGATTCGCCGGTATCTCCGGCTGGATATTGCCGAAGTCCGCGACGCCAAGCGGCCGGATGCGGAGGCGGCCGAGGCCCGGCGCGTAGAGGGTGACGCGATTCGCAAGGCCGTACCCGGGAATGCCCGACTGGTTGCTCTCACGCGTGGTGGAACCGTCCTCACTTCGGAGCAACTCGCGGAGCGGGTACACCAATGGCAGACCGATGCGCGCGAGACGATCCTGGCCATCGGAGGTGCCCACGGTCTGGACGATGCGATCCTCCGGGATGCCGACGAGTCGGTGAGTCTCTCGTCGCTCACATTGCCACACGAGCTTGCCCGTCTGGTGCTCCTCGAGCAGCTCTATCGCGCCTGCACGATTCTCCGTAACGAACCCTACCACAAGGGAAGAGCGCGATGACGATGCCGGTCGAGCGAAACCTTGGAAGATTTGCGGTGGAGCTTCCGTGACCCTGGCGTTCCATTCTGTCCCTCTCAGCGCGTTTCCCGCGCTCGACGCCGGTGGGCTCGCCAGTGAGCGGGCTGTTCAGCTCGATCCGGCTCTTCGGCCGGCGTTCGTGGCCGACGGCTTGGCCCGAGAGCGCCTCGACCTGCTCCTGAGCGGGCGGGCGTTCTGCGTCACCACCGGGCAGCAGCCGGGCTTGTTCACCGGCCCGCTGTTCACGGTCTACAAGGCCCTCACCGCGATCGCGCTCGCCGAGTCCCTCGAGGCGCGGGTGAAACGGCCGGTCGTGCCGGTGTTCTGGGTCGCCGGAGACGACCACGACTTCGCCGAGGCGAACCACGTCTATCTCCTCGGTCTCGACAATGAAATCGATCGCGTGGAGCTCCGAGGGCGGGATGCGAACGATCCGCTCCGGCCGCTGTATCAGGAGCCCCTGGGTCACGAGGTGAGCACCGTCATCGCTTCGCTTATGACCCACACGCCGGATACGGAGTTTCGTGCCGAGGTCTTGGCGTGGCTCGAGCGGCACTATCGGTCTGAGCATGATCTTGCCACGGCGTTTGCCGGCGCCGTGGCGGAACTGCTGGGACCGCTGGGCCTGGTGGTGCTTCGACCGACGCATGCCGAGACCAAGCAGGTAATGGCGCCCCACCTCTTGTCCGCGCTCGAGCACGCGTCGGCCCTGGACGCGGCACTCGCCGACACGGCGCAAGACATCGAGGGTGCAGGCCAGCGTGCCCCGGTGCATGTGGGTGACGGAGCCTCACTCGTGATGATCGAGGGGCGGATGGGTCGGGACCGTCTGGTCATCGACGGATCGAGGTTCATCGCCAGGCGCTCGGGTGAGTCGTGGAACCTGGACCAGCTCCGAGCTATCGCCGAGACGGAACCGATGAGGCTCTCCCCCAACGTGCTGCTCCGCCCGGTGGTCGAGGCCGCGATCCTCCCCACGCTCGCGTACGTCGCTGGTCCGGGTGAGCTCGCCTACTTGCCGCAGTGTCGACCGGTATACGATCGACTGGAGGTCGCTCCGCAGGTGCCGGTGCCACGATGGTCGGGTACGATTGTGGAGCAGCGCGTACAGAAGGTCTTGGACAAGTACGGGATCACGGTCGAATCCTTCGGGAGCGGCGATGTCGAGGCGAGGCTGGCGCGGGAGGACATGCCGCTTGAGGCCACAGCCGCGCTCTCTGCCATCACCGAGACGCTGCAGGTCGAGTATGGTCGACTCGAGGCGGCGGCGATCGAGATCGATCCGACCATGAGGAAGCCTGTTCAGCATGCGCGAAACAGTGCTCTGTCCGGTGTTCGGAGCATCGAGAAGCGCCTCGTGGCCCATCTGAAGAAACAGAACGAGATCGTTGCGCAGCAGCTTGCCAAGGCCCGACACAACCTCCTGCCAAACGGTCAGCCACAGGAGCGGATCTTCACGGTAGCACCGTATCTCATCCGGTACGGCCCCCCGTTCCTCCACGAGGCCCTCGACCGATCCCGACGTTTCGTCGGTCACACAGAGGCCGCGGACCTCGGTCCGTAGGAGCGCCATGGTCTGGGTGCTCGGCCTGGTTCTGCTACTCGCGCTGCTCATTCCGCTCGCGGCTGTGCTCCTGGATGCACTCCGTCGACAGAACCGACTCCCCGACCGCTCACCACTGGCGCCCCAGGATGATCGGGTAGAGATCCTCGCACGGCGCCTCCTTGCGCTGGAGGATGACGTCGAGACGGTGGGCCGCGGACTGCAGGATCTCCGCGACGAGATAGACGTGGTGCGGCATCTGCTGGAGAGCGGACGCCCCCCGGACTCGACCGATCGGCACGGCGGCCGGAACCGGTGACCGCGACCCCGAGCTCTGGGCGGCTGGCGGCCCGCGTGGGCGCCGGAATCCTGGTGACGCGGATCTTGGGTTTCGTCCGCGAACGCGTCTTTGCACACTACTTCGGTGACGGGGCCGCGGCCGACGCGTTCCGCGCGGCCCTGCGCATTCCGAACATCATCCGGAACCTGCTTGGAGAGGGAACCCTCTCCGCCTCGTTTATACCCGTCTACGCGGGGATGATCGAGCGGGGAGAGATCGACGACGCCCGCCGCCTGTCGGGAGTGATCGCATCGCTGTTGGTGCTGCTCACTGCCGTCGCAGCGCTGCTGGGGATCGTGTTCGCACCGATCATCACGGACTTTGCCGCTCCGGGATTTACCGGGACTAAGCGGGATCTCACCGTGACGCTGGTCGAGATCATGTTCCCGATGTCCGGGGTGATGATCCTGTCAGCCTGGTGTCTCGGTGTACTCAACACCTACCGTCGCTTCTTCCTCTCCTACGCCGCACCTGCCGTCTGGAACATCGCGCAGATTGCCACGCTGCTCGCGCTAGGCGGAATACTGCTCGAGATCCGGCTCGTCGTGGCGCTCGCCTGGGGCGCGCTCGTGGGGAGCATCCTTCAGGTGGTCATCCAGCTTCCGGCGACGCTGGGGCATACGGGCGGGCTCCGCTGGAGCGTGCGCCTCAGCACACCCGGCGTGCGACGCGTGATTCGGGCATGGATTCCGGTCGTGTTTGG
>JAOTWK010000486.1 GCA_029862935.1 Gemmatimonadota bacterium
CGAAACGGTGACGCGGACCGGGGCGCAGTGGGTCCCCATCCGACCGGGGACGGACGGTGCCCTGGCGTTGAGCATGATCCAAGTGCTCATCGACGAGGACCGCTACGATGAGCCGTTCGCCGACATGTGGTGTCACGGATTCGACGAGCTGCGCCAATACGTGCAACACTTCACCCCGGAAGTCGCGGAGACCATCACGGGTGTCCCCGCAGAGACGATCCGGGACCTCGGGCGCAGGATCGCGCAAGCGACGGGTGCTTGTCCCGTCATGTACACCGGCCTCGAGTACTCGAACAGTGGCATTCAGGCCGTCCGTGCCGTGCACACGCTGTTCGCGCTGGCTGGGCAACTCGACGTCCCGGGTGGCATCGGGCTCGCCATGTGTGGGTCGCATTTCCCAATCAACCGGTCGTGCAATCAGCCCAATCCCGCCCTCGCACGTGCTGTCGCGAGAGAGAAGTATCCCGTCTATTCGGACTACCGAGGCGAATCACACGCCAGCGGACTCGTCACCTCCGTGCTGGATGGGGAGCCATACCGCATCCGCGGACTCATCGTTCATGGCGCATCGATTCTCACGTCGTGGCCGCAAACGGCGCTCTGGCGGGAGACCCTGTCCAACCTGGACTTTCTCGTGTCGATCGATCGCCAGTTCACCGCCGACGCGGCGTACGCCGACATCGTGCTCCCGGCGACGACCATGTTCGAGATCGACTCGTACATGGTGTATGGCCCGATCTTTCGCCTGCGCGACAAACTGATCGAGCCTGTCGGTGAGGCGCGCAACGACTACCTGATCATGGCACAACTGGCCGCGCGGCTCGGTTACGGGGAGCTCTTCCCCCAGACCGAAGACGACCTGGTCCGGTTTGCCCTCGACGGGTCAGGGTTCACCCTCGAAGACGTCCGCGAAGCCGGCGGCTGGGTCAAGCTGCCATCCACGATCATGGAATACAAGAAGTGGGAGAAGGGCGGTCTTCGCGCGGATGGTGCACCCGGCTTCGACACACCCACCGGGAAATTCGAAATCTGGTCCACCGTCCTCGAAGACTACGGCTATGAGCCACTGCCGAAGTATACCGAGCCGACCGAGGGCCCTTTGGCGCGACCCGATTTGGCAAAGGAGTTCCCACTCGTCTTCAATTCTGGTGCCCGACCGCACACGGATTTCCGTTCGCAGCACCACGGCATCGACGGATTGATGAAAGACAATCCCGAACCAGCGGTCGAACTGAACCGACAGGATGCGGAGACGCGTGGTATCCGGAGTGGCGATCTCGTCGAGGTCAAAACCGCACGCGGCGCGGTGCCGTTCAGGGCGCTGGTGAGCGACGACATCGCCGCCGGAGCGATCGAGTGCAACATGGGTGGCGGAACCCCGGTGGGGCCGAAGGCGTGGAACGAGTGGAACGTCAACGAGCTCACCGATCTCGGCAACGCCGATGGGATCTCCGGGTTTCCGGTCTACAAGGCCCTGCTGTGCGAAGTGACCAAGGTCGCGTCCGGTGACGGCACGCACGACTCGCGCACCCGTGGTGGCAGTTGCGGGCCCGCTTTGCTCGACAACGTCCAGCAACGCAAGCCACCCAGTCGCCGCATCTACCTCGATAACAACGCCACGACCCAAGTGGCAGGCCCGGTCCGCGACGCCATGCTTCCGTATCTGGGCGAGGTGCACGGCAACCCTTCGAGCATCTACAGCACCGGGCGGGACGCGCGCGCGGCAATCGAGACCTCGCGCCGCCAAGTCGCGCGGCTCATCAACGCGCGCCCACGCCGGATCGTGTTTACGGGTGGTGGGTCCGAAGCCGACAACCTGGCGCTCAAAGGCATCGCGTTCGCGCGGCGCGAGCGCGGCAACCACATCGTGACGAGCAGCATCGAGCATCCGGCCATCCTTCAGACATGCCGCTTTCTCGAGACCATCGGATACGACGTGACCTATCTCCCCGTGGATCGCCAGGGTCTCGTCGCGCCCCACGGGCTCCGCGCCGCCATCACCGACCGAACCATCCTGGTGTCGATCATGATGGCCAATAACGAAGTCGGCGCGATTCAGCCTATACGAGAATTGAGCGTGGTGGCGCAGGAACATGCCGTCCCGTTCCACACCGACGCCGTGCAGGCGGCCGGGAAGATCCCGATCGACGTGGATACGCTGGGTGTCGACCTGCTGAGCCTGTCGGGCCACAAGTTCCATGGCCCCAAAGGCGTCGGGATCCTTTACGTGGCCAAGGATCTCGAGCTCGCTCCCCTGGTGCACGGCGGCAAGCAAGAGTCGGGGCTGCGGGCAGGGACCGAGAACGTTCCCGCGATCGTCGGCATGGGGAAAGCGGCTGAGCTGGCCCTTGGCACATCGGCCGATGGGAGCGCCGTCGCCCGCCTCCGCGACCGCCTGGAACAGCATCTCCTTCGGCTCGTACCCGGAGCGAGGGTCAACGGCAGCACGGAGCGTCGACTTCCCAACACGTCGAATCTCACACTCCCGGGGCTGCGCGGAGAATCACTGGTCGTGGCACTCGATCAGCACGGTATTGCGCTGTCGTCGGGGTCAGCCTGCAAGTCGGGCTCGCCCGACCCGACGCACGTGCTCATCGCGCTGGGCATTCCACCCGAGGACGTGCACTGCTCGATTCGCGTGTCCCTCTCGCACGAAACGACAGCAGAGGACGTCAACGACACGGTCGCGGCATTCGAGCACGTATTGGAGGAGCTCGAGACGACCGTGCGTTTCTTGCCCTGCAAGTAGAACGCGGGGCTGTGGGTCTAGTCAGAAGAAATTGAGATAGTAGCTGAGCGCCGTCGTCTCGCGCTGCATACGCCAGCCCATCACGGTCGAGTAGCGCATTCGGAAGTACCGCACGGAGCGGCCGTCCGGCGGTTCGTGTCCATCGACCAACACCTTGACCCGCACCACCAGATCGTCTGGTGTGCCGCGAGCGTCCATCAACGGGAACTCGATCCGGCTTCGTGCGATGATCTCCTGCGCTTGCGCCTCCGCCGCCTGGGCGTCGCCGCCAGCCACGGCCTGCTCCAGTGCCGGCAGTCCCTCACATTGGTATTCGGCGGCGAGCCAGAAGCGCAGCTCGTCGGCCCCGGCTGAGTCGAGCGAGGTGCGCGCGGCCATGTATCGATAG
>JAOTWK010000487.1 GCA_029862935.1 Gemmatimonadota bacterium
GAGGCGGACAACAAGCCGTGGGCCCGGGTCAAGGTGGTGCGCTCGGTCGTGCGGGCCCTCAAGCGTAACCTCGCTAGCTGAGCCGGACCGGGGCCGCTTCCCGGACCGCCGATCCCCCTCGCCGGGTGTTGCATTTTGCGAGGGTTCTCAGAATACTTCGGGCCATGCGAGCGGTGAGCCGTCGATCGGCGACCAAGAAGTCGGGCCCGCGCGCCCCGCGCGGCATCCCGTCCGCCCACTGGTTGCTGCAGTGGGTGTATCTCGGTCGCGTGACGGTGGCCATCGTGGTATTCGTTGCCGCGGCCTTCTCGTTTCGCGCCATCCCGCCCGAGTACATCGTCGCGCTTGCAGTGGCAGCACTGGCCAGTGTGCTGCTGACCGCGCCGTCGGTGTGGCACACCCATATCCGCAATGCCAGACCCGGCATGACGTTCCTGTATGGGCAGGCCTTGTTCGACTTGGCACTGATCACGGTTGTGGTGCACGTGACCGGTGGTCCCGCGAGTCAATTCCCGGCGTTGTACGTGTTAGTGATTGCAGTCTCGGCCATCCTGATGCCGTTCGCCTCGAGTCTGCTCATCACGAGCCTCGCGAGCCTGCTGTACCTGGCAGATATCGTGTGGCAGCCGGAAGCCCTGTCCGTTGCGGTGTGGCTCCAAATCGCGGTCTTCGTGGCGGTCTTCATCGGCACGGGGTTCATCGCGAGCCGGGTCCGGGTCATGGGTGCGGAGCGCGATACGCTGCAACGGGAAGTGCGACGCTTGAGGCTCGAGGCCGCCGATATCCTCCGTAACATCCGAAGTGGCGTCCTCACCGTCGACGGTGACGGACAGGTAGTATACGCCAACCCGTCTGCACGGCAGCTGCTCGATTTGCCGAACGAACAACTGCTGGGACGATCGCTCGAGGACATGCTCGGCGATCGCGCGCAGGATCTCCTCCGAGTGATTGCCGCGACACGGGTCGGACCACAGAAGGCCATTCGATCAGAGGGGCAGGTCACGAGTGGGGACCGCTCGTTCCCCATCGGCATGACCATGACGCGGATCGACCCGCCGGGTGATGACGAGCTACCCTCGGTGACGGCGATCTTCAGCGACATCTCCGACCAGAAGCGGGTGGAGGCGCTGCACATCCGTACGGGACGACTCGAAGCCGTCGCGGAGCTTTCGGCGTCATTGGCACATGAGATCCGGAATCCGCTGGCGTCGATCCGATCGTCCATCGAACAGCTGACACAATCCACCGGACAGAACGAGGACGAACAATTCCTGGCGCAGCTCGTGTTGCGGGAAAGCGATCGCCTGAGCCGCCTGCTGAGTGAGTTTCTCGATTTTTCCCGGGTGGCGGTGACCAACTGCAAGATGCTGGATTTGGGGGCGGTGGCAGAACGAGCCGTGCAAGTGGTGCGTCAACACCCGGACTGCCCGGACGATGCACGCATTGAGCTCGCCCTGTCGCCTGCATCCGTCGAAGGGGACGAAGACCTGTTGCACCGCGTCGTCGTCAACCTCGTGCTCAATGCACTGCAGGCGTCTGCGGGAACGGCCCGCGTGTCCCTCGAAGCGCGGGAGGCACGGCCCAGTGATCTGCCATTCGGAGTGAGTGTTGACTCCGCCGTGTTGCTTCGCGTGGAAGACGATGGTCCGGGCGTACCCGCCGATCTCAAAGAGCGATTGTTCGACCCGTTCGTGAGCGGACGTGAGGGTGGGTCTGGTCTCGGACTCGCGATCGTGCAACGTGCCGTGGAGGCCCACCTCGGTATGGTGTTCGTCGATTCGCCCGCGACTGGCGGCACGGTGTTTCGTGTGATCATCCCGTCGACGCGCTCATCGGAGGTAGCCGCGTGAGTCAGACCCGACCCAGTGTGCTCATCATCGACGACGAAGCCGGCATTCTCGACACGTTGCGGATCCTGCTCAAGAACTCGGACTTCGAACCGCAGACCGCACAGGGCGGGAAAGCCGGTCTGGAGGCGATGCGCACGTCGAAGCCCGACCTCGTGTTGACGGACGTGCGAATGCCAGGCGTGAGCGGTATCGACATTCTCGAAGCGGCGCGGGAGGTAGACCCCGAATTGCCGGTGATACTCATGACAGCCCAGGCATCGCTGCAGTCCGCCATCCAAGCGGTGAACGAGGGTGCCTTCTACTACATCCAGAAACCGTTTGCGAACGAAGAGCTGGTCGCGATCTGTCGGCGCGCGGCGGAGCAGCGAGAGCTCAAGACAGAAAACAAGGAGCTCAAGCTCGAGATCCGTCGCCGTGACCGGTCACGGTCGATCAAGCCGCTGGGGACGAACAAGGCATTTCTCGAGGTCATGCGGCTCGCTGAGCAGGTAGCCCCGACGGAATCCACAGTGCTCATTCAAGGTGAAAGCGGAACGGGTAAGGAGGTCATCGCACGCTACGTTCACGGACTGTCGGCACGGAGCGACGGCCCGTTCTTCTCGATCAACTGCGGTGCTCTCCCGGAGAGTCTGCTCGAGTCCGAACTGTTTGGGCACGTCAAGGGTTCGTTTACGGGAGCCGATCGGGACAAGGAGGGACTGTTCGCCGCGGCAAAAGGCGGCACCTTCTTCCTGGATGAGATCGCGGAGACGAAACCGTCGACGCAGGTAAAGCTGCTACGGGTGCTGCAGGAGCGGGAAGCGTTGCCGGTCGGCGGGACCGAGCCGATCGCCGTGGACGTTCGCGTCATTGCCGCCACGAACCGCGACCTCGATACGGAGCTCAAGCAGGGCACGTTCCGCTCGGACCTCTACTACCGCCTCAATGTGATCGCCATTCACTTGCCCACTCTCAAAGAGCGGCCGGACGATATCGCACTGTTGGCGGAAGCGTTCTTGAAACGTCTCGGTGACGAGCGCGGTCAGAAGACCAAGCGGCTGTCGGGCACCGCGCTCGATGCGATCATGCACTACGACTGGCCGGGCAACGTTCGTGAGCTCGAAAACGCGTTGGAGCATGCGATTGTCTCGACGGATGGTCCGGAAGTGCTGGCGGAGTCCTTGCCGTCTCGAGTCACGGCACGCAAGACGGAACCTCTCGTCGCCCCGCGCACTCCGGAGAACCCGACGCTCGAGACGATCGAACGCGCGTATATCATGTGGGTCCTGCACGCGGAAGGCGGTAA
>JAOTWK010000488.1 GCA_029862935.1 Gemmatimonadota bacterium
GATGGGGGGTGTGGGTGTAGAAGGGGCAGAGGGGGCAGGAGAGGTGGATGCGGCGGAGGTGGCAGAGGAGCCGGAGGAAGCTGGGTTTGCGTTCGGGTTCGCGCCTGAGGCCGCAGGGCTTCCGGAGGAGGGCGCTCCGAGCGACGTCGCGTTCGAGCCACGGACCGATGAGTCGGGCTTTGACGCTGCCGAAGCCACCGCACGTCCCTCCGAGGCGGTGCCGGTCGAATTCGTCGAGCAGATCGAGGAAGAGGCTGAGCTCGAGGTGCCCGCCGTCGAAGAAATAGCCGTGCAGGCCGAAGCGGCCGAATCGCTCCAGCTCATTGCGCCCGAGGCCGGGACGGTCGCCGAACCGGATGCAGATCAGCGGCGTGCCCCGGAACCGGAACCCATCATCACCGAGACGATGGCCCAGTTGTACGCAAGCCAGGGGCTGTATGACGACGCGGCGGCCGTGTACCGGGAATTACTGGTGCAGCGGCCCGACGATCCGCATTTGCTTGCCAAGCTCGAGGAGTTGGAAGGACCCCCCGCGGCGGTAGCGGCGTCGGAAGCGGCCCCTATGGCCGGCCTCGCAGCGCCCGCAACTGGTGGGCAGACGGTGCGGGCCATGTTGGAAGAGGTGATCGCGGGAATACGGACGACAGAGACGACTGGGGCAGAAGGGGCAGAGGGGGCAGAGGGGGCAGAAGGGGCAGAAGGGGCAGGGCAGGTGTCGGAGTCGTCCTTCGCACCTCCTGAGCCGTCGTCCGAGTCGTCAGAGTCACCCTTGACGTCCTTGTCGTCAGAGTCACCTGACGTATCCGATCCCATCTCCCCCTCTGACTTCTCTTTTGATGATTTCTTCGGCGGCGGTGGCGAGCCGGCTCCGAGTCCCGAGCCGGAGCCTCCTGCGGTACCGGAGAGACCAGAGGGGCCGAAAGGGCCGGAGTCTGAGGACTTCAAGGACTGGCTCAAGGGTCTCAAGACCTAAGTGCGTGTCGCGGTCCTCAACGGTCCCAACCTCAATCTCCTGGGTACCCGAGAACCCGAGCTCTACGGCACTGACCGGCTCGCAGATATCGAACGGGCGGTACAAGCGCGTGCCGACGAGTTGGGAGTCGCGCTCGACTGGACGCAGACGAATCACGAGGGAGAGTTTGTAGAACTGGTGCAGGGCCTTGCGGGTCGTGCCGACGGTGCACTCGTAAACGCCGCTGCGTTTACCCATACTTCGGTTGCCGTGCGCGATGCGCTTCTCGCCGTCGACGTTCCCTTTGTTGAAGTGCACCTGACCAACATCTTTGCGCGGGAGCCGGCGCGACGCCGATCGCTGCTGGCCGACCTGGCAGTCGGGATCGTCGCTGGCTTCGGCGCGCATGGATACGTCTTGGGAATGGATGCGTTGGTCACGCACCTGAACCGTCGTGGCTCCTGACCGTCGCGACGCCCGGCGGGCAGCGCTGCTCGCATCGATGGAGGAGTGTGCGATCGACGGACTCATCATCACGCATTTGCCCAACATCCGATACCTGACTGGTTTCTCAGGGACTTCGGGCGTGATGGCGTTGCTGCGCCAGGAGTCGGTCCTTTGTTCCGACTTCCGATACCGCACGCAGGCACATGAGGAAGTGGGCGATGTCGCACGGATCGAGATTGCGCCAAACGATCTGTGGGAGCGCCTGTTCACGGTACTGGGAGAATACGCCGGAATCGGGGCCATGGGCTTCGAGTCGCATGTCCTCACGAACGAGCAGCGCCTGCGAATGGAAAGACAGGCGCCGCAGATCCGATTGGCGCCGGTCGTCGGCTTGGTGGAGCGCCACCGGGAGCAGAAGGACCCAGACGAAATCGCGGCCGTCCGTGCCGCGGCGGTGCTTGCCGGGGATGCACTCGAGGCCGTGTTGCCCACGGTCAGCGTTGGGCAGCGTGAGAGCGACGTCGCTGCGCGGCTCGAGCTCGAGCTGCGGGCAAGGGGGAGCGAGTGGCATCCCTTTCCGACCATTGTCGCTTCTGGACCCCGGACGGCGCTCCCCCATGCGCGGACGTCTCAACGCCCGATCTCCAAAGGCGAGTGGCTCCTCCTTGACTTCGGGGCCCAAGTCGGTGGATACTGCGCCGACGTGACGCGAACCGTCGTGGTGGGAGCTACTGCTGACGAGCAACAACGCACGATCTACGACCTCGTACGCGAGGCGCAGCTCGGTGCCAGGGAGCACATCCGATCGGGCATGACTGGACGCGAGGCCGACGCGCTGGCGCGTGAGATCATCCATGCGCGTGGATTCGGAGATGCGTTCGGCCACTCTCTCGGTCACGGCCTGGGTCTCGAAGTACACGAGGGCCCACGACTGAGCAGAGTCAACGACAAGCCTCTGCCGCTGAACGCGGTTGTCACGATCGAGCCTGGGATATACTTGGAAGGGTGGGGGGGAGTGCGCATCGAAGACGATGTGCATCTGTCCACCGACGGTGCCGTGGTGCTTTCGGACGGCAGGGCTGAACTCAAGGAACTGACGTAGGGCAATGGCGAGCACAGCAGATTTCCGGAACGGCATGGTCCTCGATATTGACGGACAGCTGTTCCAAATCGTCTATTTCCAACATGTGAAACCGGGTAAGGGCGGTGCTTTCGTCCGGAGTAAGCTCAAGAACGTGCTCACGGGCGCAGTGTTGGATCGGACGTGGACGTCCGGCGAGCGCGTCAACGAAGTGCGGTTGGAGCGGCGGCCCGTGCAGCTCTCGTATCATGACGGGCACCTCTACCACTTCATGGACATGCAGACGTACGAAGACATCCCGATCAACGACGACGTGATCGGTGCCGATCAGCTGAAGTATCTCAAGGAAGGCATGGAGTGTTCTGGGCTCGTGCATGACGAGAAGGTGCTCATGATCGAGCTGCCGAACTTCATCGAGCTCACGGTGGTCGAGACGGATCCGGGCATGCGCGGTGACACGGCGCAGGGTGGTACCAAGCCCGCGAAGCTCGAGACCGGAGCGGTGGTGCAGGTGCCGCTCTTCATCTAGGAAGGGCAGATGATTCGAATCGATCGCCGCGAAGACAAATACCTCGAGCGCGTATGAAAGACATCAAACTTCTCGAGAAGCTCCTGGAGCTCCTGAACGAGTCGAACGTGGGAGCGATCGAGGT
>JAOTWK010000489.1 GCA_029862935.1 Gemmatimonadota bacterium
GTCGTGGGCTCGAACTGTCCGATGGGAACGCCGAGCATGCGCCCGGCCATTGCCCGTGCCGCGTCGTCGGGACTGTCGGATCCCTGTGCCACGATAAAGGAAAGCGTTTGTCCCACGAGTGTATCGGGAGGGACACTGTCGGAGAGGAGCCGACCGGCCGCCCGCTCCGACAGCACCAGCGCATTGGGCTCGCCTTCAGTGTACGCGCGGCCGGCCACCAGCTCGACCCGCCCGCGCTCGATCTGCTCCTCGAGTAACCACGCTGGCATCCCCTCGAGGTTGCGGAACAGGCGGTTCCCTCGCGCGACAAGGAGCCCTGGTACTGCTACCACCGGATAGGCCGCCCGCACGCCCGGAAGCTCTTCGAAGGCGGTAATCGCTGCCTGGTCGAGGGCCGGTGGCTCGTCGGCGGCACTGTCGGGCTCACTCGGCCGCACCATCACCGACGTGAGCAGAAACTGTTCGTTGAACGCCGTGAGCACATTGCGCTGCGCGCCGGCACCGACCGAGACCATACTCGTCATGGCGCCGATACCGATCGCGACGCCCAAGGCGGTGAGCGTTGTCCGCAAGCGCGTCTTCCGCAGATTGCCGAAGGCGTAGCGGAACTGGTCGCGGAAGATCATGTCGCCTGCCCGTCCACCACGCGCCCGTCATCCAACCGAATCGCGCGGTGTGCCGCACGCGCAACCGCGTCCTCGTCGTGACTCACCATGATCACGGTGAGCTCCCGCTCACGATTGAGCTGTTGCATGAGCGCGAGAATATCATCGCTGTTCCGCCGGTCGAGGTTGCCGGTGGGCTCGTCTGCGAGCAACACCCGTGGGTGCTTGACCATGGCCCGGGCGACGGCCACTCGTTGTTGCTCGCCGGCCGAGAGTTCCGAGGGAAGGTGATCGCTCCTAGCGGTCAGGCCCACCTGTTCGAGTGCGGCCTCCACCCTAGGCTCTCGGTCGCGCGGCATGACGTTTTGCAGCAGCAGTGGTAGCTCGACGTTCTCGAATGCTGTGCGTGCGGGCAAGAGGTGGAACGCCTGGAACACGATACCGACGGTGGTCCGGCGATAGAGCGCCAGTTGCCGGCTGTCGAGTGCATCGAGCCGCTGGCCCATGACCTCCAGGTGACCGGCCGTGGCGGTGTCGAGCCCGCCGATCAGATTCAGCAGCGTCGTCTTGCCCGATCCGCTCGTGCCGACGACACCGACGAACTCGCCCGTCTCGATCTCCAGCGACACGCCATCCACCGCGCGAACAGTGTGCGCGCCGCGGGTGAAGTGGCGTTGAAGGTCGTGGCAGCGGATGGCGGTGGTCGTCACGTGGCTCCTTGTTGCACCGGAATCTGGCAGGAGGGGCCAAGACGGTCAAAGACGGTCAAGGGCGGTGGGTGACGGTCAATGACGGTCGAGGATGGTCAAAGATGGTCGACGTAACTGGAGGACTGGCGCGGCGGGCGCAAAAGCGGAATGATCAAGGGATCCCAAAGTGGTCATCCGAAAGGCATTCGCATCCATGATCCCCAACGTAGCGCGACCAGCCGGTTTGCTCATCGTTGCCCTCGCGGCATTGCTCCTTACAACCACAGCTGAGGCGCAGGCACAAGAGGCGGCTACTGAGACCGAGCAGGTGATCGCTGTGATCGATGCGTTCCACGCCGCTCTTGCCGCCGGTGATTCGACCGCGGCGTTGGGCCAGCTCGCCGAGGACGTCATCATTCTGGAAAGCGGTGGAATTGAAGACAAGGACCACTATCGGTCGGGTCACTTGCGTGGTGACATGCGGTTTGCCCAGGCCGTGCCGCGACAGCGGGGCGAGATCACGGTCGAGATCGTGGGTAACGTTGCGTGGGCATATGCGACCAGCACGGCGGTAGGTACCATGGGTGATCGTGCGATTGACTCCCAAGGCGCGGAACTCATGGTTCTGGTTCGCGTGGCGGATGGATGGAAGATCAAGGCCATCCACTGGTCTTCGAGGCGGCGGCAGTAGTGTAGACGGTCGAGGACGGTTTTGTACGACTGCAGCGGAGGACTGCAGAGGGGGCAGCTGATGGCTGATGGCTGACTGCTGATAGCTGACAGCTGACGGCTGAAAGCCCCTTGCGGCCCCCTCCTCCCTCGCCGTCTCTTTGGTAGATCAAGGAGGCCATTACGTATCTGCCATCCGAACAGCGCTACGACGCGATGCCGTACAACCGGTGCGGGCGGAGTGGACTCAAACTCCCGGCCGTGTCACTCGGGCTGTGGCACAACTTCGGCGGGGTCGATGTGTTCGAGAACGCCCGCGCCATGATTCATCGGGCGTTCGATTTGGGCATCACCCACTTCGACCTGGCCAACAACTACGGTCCGCCGTTCGGCTCGGCCGAGGAGACGTTTGGCCGGATTCTCAAACAAGACCTTAGAGGCTACCGCGACGAGTTGATCATTTCCTCCAAGGCCGGGTGGTTCATGTGGCCCGGACCCTATGGCGATTGGGGCTCGCGCAAGTATCTGCTCGCGAGTCTCGATCAGAGCCTCACGCGTATGGGACTCGAGTACGTCGACATCTTCTATCATCACAGGCCCGATCCCGAGACGCCGTTGGAGGAGACGATGGGCGCGCTCGATGCAGCGGTACGTCAGGGCAAGGCGCTCTATGTCGGCATCTCCGCGTATTCGCCCGATGAGACACGCCGCACAGCGCGCCTGCTGAAGGAGTTGGGGACGCCATGTCTGATTCACCAGCCGTGCTACAGCATGTTCGATCGGTCGGTGGAAGACGGATTGTTGACCGTGCTTAAGGAAGAGGGGATCGGCTGCATCCCGTTCTCACCGCTCGCGCAGGGCATGCTCACCGACAAGTATCTGGACGGCATTCCGGACGATTCGCGCGCGGCGAAGCCGCATGGCTTTCTGGATCGCGGCGAAGTCACCGACCACGTAGTGGCTAAGGTGCGGCGGCTGCGTGACCTTGCGCGAACGCGTGACCAGTCGGTGGCTCAGTTGGCGCTCGCGTGGGTGCTGCGTCAGTCGGCCGTCACGTCGGTCTTGATAGGCGCCAGTCGCGTTGCGCAGATCGATGAATGCGTCGGCGCGCTCGAGACGTTGGCGTTTTCCGCCGGCGAGCTCGAAAAGATCGATAGCATCTTGA
>JAOTWK010000490.1 GCA_029862935.1 Gemmatimonadota bacterium
CGGCTCCGGCTGCTCGAAGCGTTGGAATCGGGCGAGCGCTCGGTTTCGGAACTCCAAGAGTACGCCGCCGCCTCGCAGGCTGCCGTCTCGCAGCAGCTTGCAACGCTCCGCGCCAGGGGTATCGTAGACAATCGTCGTGAAGGAGCGCACGTCTACTATCGCATCATCGAGCCGAAGGTGACCGCCATTCTGGGATGCATCCGCACGTGCGATCTCCGCAAGTGATTCCATTCCGCCGCGACACGCGACGCCTCGAGCGACGGGAATACCAAGAATGATCGATCTAGCAATGGCGCCGTTGCAGGCCGGCGCAGCCAAGTGGGGGAAGGTCATCGACCATTCTCGCTGTATTGGCTGCCACGCCTGTAGCACGGCCTGCAAGTCCGAAAACGAGGTCCCGTTGTCGGTGAACCGTACCTACGTGAAGTACGTCGACATCGGCACGTTCCCGGCAACACGCCGCGCGTTCCAGGTGACGCGTTGCAATCAGTGTCAGGACGCACCCTGCGTGACGGCGTGTCCCACCGCTGCGATGCACAAGCGGCCCGACGGGATCGTCGATTTTGACAAATCGATCTGTATCGGCTGCAAGGCGTGCATCGCGGCCTGTCCATACGATGCGATCTTCATCAATCCCGACGATCATTCCGCCGAGAAGTGCAACTTCTGCGCACACCGGCTCGACGTCGGACTCGAGCCCGCATGTGTGGTTGTGTGCCCGACGCAGGCGATCCTGGTGGGCGACCTGAACGACCCCTCGGCCTACGTGGCGCGGCTGGTGCACCGCGATGCCGTGACGGTCCGACGACCAGAAAAGGCCACACGGCCAAAGCTGTTCTACAAGAACGCGCATCAAGCGACACTCGACCCACTCGCAGCGCGCCGGCCCGACGGTGGACTGTTCATGTGGAGCGAGCAGCCCAGTGGGTCGCACGCTGTCGTGTCCGGAGACCCAACCGGCGGCAACAGCTCGGCCGCAGCGCTCCTCGCGTATGACGTCGGACATACGGCACCGTGGGATTGGCGGGTGAGTCTGTACACGTGGACCAAAGGCATTGCGGCGGGCGCCTATCTCGTGCCCGCCTTGTTGCTGCTGTTCAACGTGGTGTCACCGGCGGACCCTCTGTGGTTGTGGGTGGCCCCGGTCCTAGCGGGCGTCTTCCTGGGCGCAACGGGCGTTCTGTTGATCTGGGATCTCGAGCACCCCGAACGTTTCTACTACATCTTCACGCGGTCGCAATGGAAGAGCTGGCTCGTGCGCGGCGCCATCATCATCGGCGCGTATTCGGCCGTGTTGGCCGCGCACTTTGCGGCAAGCGTGCTCGATCTCGCCACGGTGCAGCGATGGTTGACCATCGCCGGCATTCCTCTCTCCCTGGGCACGGCGGTGTACACGGCGTACCTCTTCGCCCAAGCGAAAGCGCGCGACCTTTGGCAGGATCCGCTGCTGCCGCCGCACTTGGCAGTGCATGCGGCATTGGGAGGCGCGGGCGCGCTGCTGCCGTTCACCGTCTTCTGGGGTCCCGAATTGGTGACACCCCTCCTTTGGATTCTTGCTGCAAGCAGCGCCATTCACCTGCTGCTCGTGTTTGGTGAAGCGTCACTCACCCATCCCACGGCGCACGCCAAGCTCGCCGCATGGGAGATGAGCCGGGGTCGGTACGCGGTCTATTTCTGGCTCGGGAACTTCCTCACCCTGTTGGCGCTCGCCGCACCGTGGATCGGATGGATCGCCGGTCCCATCGCGTTGGCCGGGTTGTTGGCTCACGAGCACGCCTACGTCCAGGCCGGACAGGCCGTCCCGTTGGCGTGAGGTGATCACATGACACTGAGAGATCTCAACGAGCGGGTTCGCGCGGCACGCGAAGAGACCGAAGCGCGCGGCGAGACGTTCTATCCCGGTCCGAGCCGGATTCACCTCGCGTCGTTCCCGCCGAAGGAACGTTGGGACGATTGGGTCGAGTTGGACAGCAAGGCCTGGCCCAAGCGGGTGGAGCGGCGCTATGCGCTCGTCCCCACGACCTGCTTCAATTGCGAATCGGCGTGCGGGCTCTTGGCCTACGTCGACAAGGATTCGTTACAGGTCCGCAAGTTCGAGGGCAATCCCGCGCACCCGGGGTCGCGCGGGAGGAACTGCGCGAAAGGACCTGCGACGCTGAATCAAGTCACAGACCCGGACCGTATCCTTTATCCGCTCAAACGCGCTGGGGCACGGGGTGAGGGTCGCTGGGTCCAGGTGTCGTGGGATGAAGCGCTCGATGATCTGGCGCAACGCCTGAGGAGCGCCATCAGTGAAGACCGGCACAACGAGATCATGTATCACGTCGGGCGCCCCGGTGAGGACGGCTTCACTGAGCGGATCATGGCGGCGTGGGGCGTCGATGGCCACAATTCGCACACCAACGTGTGCTCGTCCAACGGTCGGGCCGGATACCAGTTCTGGATGGGCTACGATCGCCCGAGCCCTGACTTCGCGAATGCCAAGGTGATCGTGCTGGTATCGGCGCACCTGGAAACGGGCCATTACTTCAACCCTCACGCGCAGCGGATCATTGAAGCGAAGAAGGATGGGGCACAGCTGATTGTGTTCGATACTCGTCTATCGAATACCGCTACCCATGCAGACCACTGGCTGCCGTCCTATCCTGGATCGGAGCCCGCGGTGCTCCTGGCAATCGCGAGCTATCTCATCACGGAGCGGCGGTTCAATCGCGAGTTCGTGCGCCGTTGGTGGAACTGGCAGCAATACATGGAGGCTGTGCATCCCGACCAAGAGCCGTCATTCGAGAACTTCGAGGCCGCGCTCGAGGCGGAGTACGCTCGGTACACGTTCGAATTCGCTGCGCAGGAGTCGGGTGTTGCCGCCGACACCATCCGTGCCATTGCCGAGCTCGTGGCCGGGGCTGGTACACAACTCGCGACCCACAACTGGCGCAGTGCGGCGGCCGGCAACGAGGGCGGGTGGCAGGTCTCGCGCACGCTGTTCTTCCTCAACACGCTGATGGGGGCCGTTGCCACGCCCGGCAGCACCTATCCCAACGCGTGGAACAAGTACGTGCCGCGTCCGATCTACTCACCAGCTCATCCGGAGACATGGAACGAGCTCACCTGGCCTGAT
>JAOTWK010000491.1 GCA_029862935.1 Gemmatimonadota bacterium
CACCAAACCCTCCACGTGGTACTTGGACCTGAATCTCCTATTCGAGTACTGGGGAGATGAGGGTGCGACAAAGCAGCGAGCGTTTCATCACACCGCCCCGGTTTCGAGCATCTACGCCTTCCACGAGGCACTCCGACTCATCCATGAAGAAGGGCTCGAGGTGCGATGGAAGCGACATCGCGACGCGCACGACACGCTTGTCCGAGGGCTCGACAAGTTGGGTCTCGAGCTGTTCACACCAGCGTCGCACCGCCTGCCGATGCTCAACGTCATCGCGATCCCTCAGGGCATCGACGATGCGGCCTTCCGCGGGGCCATGCTCGAGCGCGGCGTTGAAGTCGCCGGAGGATTTGGCCCGCTCAAAGGGAAGACTTGGCGAGTCGGACTGATGGGTACGAACGCCGAGCTCACGCGCGTGACTCGGCTGCTGGATGGGATGGAGGAAGTGCTGCAGGAGATGGGCTGTTCGCCGTAACCCTGGGATGCGACTTGCTTAGACGCCGAACTGGATCAGGTGGTGGTTGACGTGGCCATAGGCCAGCTTTGCCCACTGCGGTCCGGTGCACCTGCCAGCCACCGGGTTCTCCGGCCAGTGACCGTGTTCACGCCGCCCCGCGAATTCCCGAATCAGCGCGACCAACTGCCGCCGATCGATCTCAAAGGTCTCTGACGGCCGTTGGAGCAACTCTGGCAGCGTCCTCACATTTCGTGGATACCGGAATGGCCAATGCACCAAGATCGGCCGGACGCCGACTTGCATGAGGCGCGGCAGCATCCGGCGGCCTTTCTTCCTGCCGAGCGCAACGTCGAAGTAGTCGATGAGATGGGAGAGCATCTCGCCGACCGTCATGCGTCCCCAGTGTCGACGGTGTTCTGGCGTGAGCTGCTGGAGCCGTTCGAGGACTTCGCGTTCACGCGTCGGGTCGAAGAGACTTGGCATTGGTCAGGGTGTCTCGCTGTGCTTGCGCAACGGGTGACCGCGCGCTATCCGTGAGCGCGACGCGGTTGCCATGGAGGTTCGATTACTCATGCGAAATCCAATTCGCCCAAAGCTACTCTTGCAGCTCGAAGGACTGGCTGCACTGCTCGTTGGGCTCGTGCTGTATCGCGAGCTGGGTGCGAGTTGGTGGTGGTTCGTCGTGCTGGTCCTTGCACCGGATCTGGCGTTCCTCGGGTATGTCGTGCACAAGCGTGTTGGGGTCATGGCGTACAACGTGGCCCATACCTATCTGGGGCCAGCCGTTCTGTTCACCGCGGGCTTCCTTACCGCACGGAGTACTATGATGGCCGTCGGCCTGATTTGGGCCATCCACATCGGTGTCGATCGCCTATTGGGCTTCGGACTGAAATATGAGGACGCGCCATTTCGACAGACGCATCTTCAGAGCGCCGATAGTCGACTGCCGACAGCCGAAGGCTGACGGCTTGCTCTTACCTCCGTTCCCACACGTTGTTCTGTCGATTCACGTCTGGGAACACTTGCTGGGCATCGATTTCGACCTTTACGACCGGTGACGTGGTCTTGACCACGACATCAGCCTCGCGAGCGCCGGTGAGCCACCTATCGACGCCGATCTCTGCCGTGACCGTCTCACCGTCGGCCGTCGTGAGCGTGAGGCGCACCGGCATCGGTGCCTGCCCGCGGTCTTCCACCACGATCCGCGTACCTCCGGCCTCGAGCATCACGTCCTTGATGGCTTGATCGAGCGTCCACGTCTCGAAGTACCATGAACGCCAGAACCAATCGAGGTTCTGGCCGCTCACCCGATCGAACGTGTTGAAGAAGTCCCAGGGTTTGGGGTGCTTGTAGGCCCACTCGCGAACGTACGTGCGATATGCCTCGAGGAACGTCGTTTCTCCAAGGAGACCGTGCAGTGTCCACAGGAGCGTCGCGGGTTTGGCATAGGAAGCCGTCCCATACGCTGCGCCGTTGTAATGGAAATCGGACCACCGCATGATCTCTCCCTCGAGATCGGTGCGGGTGATCTGCAAATATCCTTGGTAGTTGCCCATTTCCCAGCGCCGTCCTGGATAGAATTCGTTCTCCGCTGCGCTCGTGTTGAAGGAGGTCGTGCCTTCGTCCATCCACGCGTGTCGGCGCTCGTCGACCCCGACGATCATCGGGACCCACATGTGCGCGAGCTCGTGCGCCGTGACGCCGTACAACGCCGTGTCGCCCGCCGAGGTGAAGTCACCGATGAGCGTCATCATCGGATATTCCATCCCGCCGCCCATGACGCCAGCTCCTTCGACAGCCGTCATGTGCGGCCACGGATAGGGGAACCCGGTCCAGCGCGACAGGAAGTCGATGGAGTGCTGGACGTAGCGCCAGTCGTTGGCCCACCTCGAGGCAGCAGCGCGATAGACCGCATTGGCGAGCGCGTAGTCCGTTACACCGTCACCGTCCCTGTCGCCAACCGGCGTTCGCGCGGCATCCCACTTGGACTCGCGGGTTACGGCGTACGCGACGTCTCGCACTGTGTCGGCCACGAACTGCCATGCGAGGTAACCCGTGTCCGAGCGGCGGGTGGCGGAGCCAACGCCAAAATCGGCAGCCGTGAGGATGTGGACGACGGTGTCGCTCCGCTCCGCGCGGCGCAGCCGCTCGAGAATGGCGTCCGGCATGACCGCGTTAGCGTTCGTGAGCTGCCCTGTGCCCGACACGGTCCACCCGTGCGGAACCTCCAACGTGACATCGTAGCTGCCGTAGCCCATGTAGAACTCGGCCGTGCCCAGGAAGTCGTCGTTGTGCCACCCGACGACGTCGTCGAATACGGCCATCTGCGGGTACCAGTACGCCAGATAGAAGAAGTTGTCTTCGTTCCACCCCATACGACTTCCAGCGCCGCGTTGGGGAATGGTGAAGCCGAAGTCGACCTCCAGTGTGACCGACTTGCCGGATTGCAGAGCCCGTGGCAGCCGCAACATCATCGATGTGCCGAACACACGATAGCCTCTCGGATTCCCGCGCTCGGCCTGCCCTACGGGTTCCCCATCTACCCGAATGGCCTTGATGTCGTATCCACCCGTCACCTCCCCAGGCCGATTACGCATCGCGCCTTCGCTGTGCACGTTCTGCAACAACTGCAGGCTCACCAGCGGCAGAGGTCTCGG
>JAOTWK010000492.1 GCA_029862935.1 Gemmatimonadota bacterium
GGGGCCAGTGGATCTACACCGTCCCGTGGCTCGAGTACGTGAAGGTGTTCGAGATGCCGCCACTCGGGTTCTTGGGGTTTCCGTTCTTTGCGTTGGAGGCGTGGGCTCTCTACCATCTGCTGTGTTCACTGGGTCTCGCGACACCGGCAGTGGCCGGCACCAACCTACCACGGTCTCACTGGGGCCGCCTAGCTTCCTGGTTGGCCGCCGGCGTCTTCGTGGTAGCTGCCCTGGCGGGAATGGAGCGGTGGACCATCTCGTCCACCACACCTCGTCTCCGCGATGCGCCGGATCTCACGGCGGCCGAGGTGCAGCAGCTTCGGGAAGGCGGTTACTCTTCCGTGTTCCGCCTCGCCGCGGCAGCGGCGCCGACGGTGGCAGAGCAAGCGAGCTTCGAGCCATCAGTGGCGACGCAGGCGACGGACTGGGCGCGCCTCGCGACACTGCGGGGTATCGGAAGCGACCATGCGCAGACGCTCGCGACGGTCGGCGTCCGGACCGTGTGCTCGCTCGCTCGCAGGATGCCCGGGGATCTCTGGAACACGCTGCGAGCGGCGCAGGAACATCGCCGCGACGGACAATCACCGGTTCGCCCCGTCCCCGCGGAGGTGCGGATCTGGATCGCGGCAGCACGACGGGAGTGTACGGACCGGTATGCCGTACCGATATCGAGTGCCATCATCCACGAGGCTCATTGACAGGGAACCGGGCTGACCGAACGCCTGTGCCAAACTACTCTCGTATGTTCTCGATCGCCCTGCGCGTACTCGCGATTCTCGTGGTTGGCTACGCGATCGTCATGTTTCTGGCATGGCGGTTTCAGCACCGGATTGCCTTTCCGGCGCCCGGCGGTCCTTTGCCGGCACCCAGCGCCTTCGGGATCCCGGACGGCCGAATCGTGACCGTGCTCACCGCCGACAGTATCGCCCTTCGCGGGTGGTACCTCCCGCCCAATCCGGCGCCCGTGCAGGGATCGAGCGCCCCGGCCCTCATCTGGTTCCACGGCAACATGGAAACTGTAGGCGGGATCGGTGCGATCATCGGGGAATTCCGTCCACCCGGGACCGGACTGCTTGCCCTGGACTATCGCGGATACGGGCAGAGTGACGGCGAGCCGACCGAACGCGGCGTGTACCGAGACGCCGAGGCGGCGTGGGACTTCCTCGCGGGACAGCCTGGCATCGACAGGACGCGCATCGGCGTCTATGGTCGCTCGATCGGAAGCGCAGTGGCGCTCTACCTCACCACCGTGCGGTCCGTGGCTGCGGTCGTGTTGGAGTCTGCCTTCACCAGCGGACGCGAGATGGCTCGGGAACACTACGCTCTCGTCCCGCCGGGTCTCGTGAACCTGGGACTCAACAATCTGGACCGGGCGGGACGGCTCTCCGTTCCGTTACTCGTGATCCACGGTACCGACGACTGGATCGCGCCGATCGACATGGGACGGGCCGTGGCCGACACCGGGCACGCCGTGGAATTCCTGGTGCTGGAGGGGGCGGGTCACAACGATACCTATGACATCGGCGGAACCCTGTACCGCGACAAGGTGCTCGAGTTCCTCGCCACGCACCTGCGGTCGGGCCCCCGCTGACGCCACGCGGCGACACAAGACCGCCGGTACGCCTTACGCTTCGCTCTCCCCCACCGCCACGCCCCGGTCCGGAACGGGCTCACGAACCTTGATGTTGAGAGTGGCCAGGATCACGAGTGCCACGATCCCACCAGCGAGGTAGAAGGGCACGCCAACACCCAGCGCCCCAAAAGCGGCCGTCGCCCAAATGGGCGCCACCACGCGCGCAACACCGCCGAACGCCTGCTGCACACCGAGCGTCTGCCCCAGCTCGTGTTTCTCCGCGCGATGGGAGATGAGCGCGGATACTGCCGGGAATAGGCAGGCGGTGCCGATCGGCACGAGCCCCAGCACGATTCCCAGCGACATGACGGAGCTCGGCAGGGGGATCGCCAGCAGTCCTGCGCTGAGGAGGACGGCACCCACCCGCATGAGCCGGACCTCACCAAGCCAATCGATCAGCTTCCCAAGGAGGACCGCTCGCATGATGACGCCGATCGCACCGAGGTAGACGAAGAAGATGAAGATTGATTCTTCGGTCACGCCGAAGTCGCTGGCGAGGTAGAGCGCGAGTACGCCGGTCATCGACATGAAGCCGAGCATCCCTCCGGCGTACACCCAGATCAGCAACGAGATCTCGGAGCCGGGGGCCCGCAGGATCTCACCGATCATGACCCGAATGGATCGAGAGACCGGCTGGTCGGGTCCAAGCTGGTGCCCCGGATAGGACTCCGGAAGCCAGCGCCACGCAACGCCATGTTCACAAGACAGAGCGCAGCCGCAACGATGCCTGGGACTTCGTGTCCCCACTTGAACGCGAGCGACCCAATGGCCGGGCCGATCATCACGCCGGCCCCGGTCGCGGCTGACAACCAGCCCAGTGCTTTGGCGCGGTCCTTGGGCTCCGTGACATCTGCCACGTAGGCCTGGAGCACGCCGGTTGTGCCGCCGCCAAGTCCTTGGACCATTCGCGAGAGAAACAGCATCCAGATACCGACCGCGAACCCGAACACGAGGAACGCGACGGCCGACGTCCCGAGCCCGAAAAGGATGGAAGCACGTCGACCGAAGTTGTCGGAGAACCGCCCCCACAGGGGTGCCGACGCGAGTTGCATGATCGAGAAGCTCGCGATCATCCACCCGATCACCCACTCCTCCGCATTCAGGCGTAGGGCGTAGAACGGCAAAAGGGGGAACACCATCGCGAACCCAAGCATGTCCACGAAGGCCGAGGCCATGAGCACCGCGAGCTTCCTCATCGATTGCGGTGCCTCACGAGGCGCTCACATCGGCAGGGGGTGCCGCTCGACTGAGGAAGACGCCAACGGCGACGACGGTGACCGCTCCGACCACGTTGTGCCAGAGGAACGAGACGGACGGGGCCCCGAACGTTACGGCCGCCACCGTGCCCATCCCGATCAGCAGTCCTACAAAGGCACCAGTCGCGCGCGACCCGGGAATCATCGCAAGCAGGAACACGCCGAGTATCGAGCCGTAGAAGAACGAGCCGAACCGATTCACGACCTCGATGAGCGACCCCAAA
>JAOTWK010000493.1 GCA_029862935.1 Gemmatimonadota bacterium
GTAGACGTCGCTCCCGTCGAACGTCACCTGCACGGGCGCGCCGACGGGCGCGCCGGAGGGGTCGACGGCGGTGACGAAGATGTTGTAGTTGTCGGAATAGGCGATGTGTCTTCCATCGCGTGACCACGCCGGGGTTACGCCGAACGCTGCCACCACGTGCTCGATCCCCGAACGGGTATCGATGGTGCGGATCGACCAGTCAGACTGATCCCGGAAGACGAGGTGGTGGTCATTCAGGCCCCACTCCGGATCCATCGCGTTCGCCCTGACCAACGTGCGCGTGCCACCGGAGGCCGGCACGACGTAGACGTTGGGGTCGCCCCAGTCCCCGTCGAAGGCGATGAGCCGTCCGGTGGGTGACCAGGCGGCGTCGTTCCCTCCGTCCCCTCCAGCCAGAAGCGTGCTCGCCCCGGTCGCGATCTGCGTGACATACAGGTTGAAGGAGGAGTAGCCGAAGCCGATCACCTCATGCACGATGGCCCGGCCGGTGTTCGAGAACGATGGATTCCACTCGTCGGCCCCGGCGATGGACGAGGCCTGTGTCACCGTTTGCGACTGGACATCGTAGACATAGATGTCCCAGCTTCCGGTGCCCTGGTCGATGACAACGTCGGCTACCAGCGCGTCAACCAGTGCGTCAACCGGCGCGGCGGGCCCGGGGTCGCAGGCCAGGACCGAGAGCGGGAGCAGAATGAGGGTGAGTGTTCGCATATCGACCGCCTTGCCAGGGGGTGGACTGCGCGGCGGCGCAACGTCCCGTCGTCGACGGACCGTCGCAGAGGAGGCGGTTCTCGGCAGGCGGGGCGGCGCGGCGCCCCGAGAATAACAATTAAAATACAGCCCCGAGTGCCAACCGCTAGGCCCACCATCGGCCCAGCGACAGGCGTGAAGAACTCTCAAAGCGCCTCCGCTCACCTGCCGAGCCACAATCCACCTTGGGGCTTGGCCGCAGCCCTACGGCAGGAACGAGGAGCAGACGTTCTCGACGAGCGACGGGTTGTGGGGCACGGTGAGGTTGATGTCGTTTCTCACCGATAGGAGTTCCGTGCTCCACTGATGGTCGATCGTCTCGGCGTCGCACACTCCCAGGGTTCCTCCGCCAATGTTGGAGTCGATCCAGTAGTGGACCTCGTAGTCGACTCCACGCTTCATCACGTCGGCAGTGGTGAAGGAGAAGGCCGGGTTCTCGGTGTCCGACACCACGCCACCCCCGAAGTCGGCGGCGAAGCCATTCGAGGACTGTACCAGAGCCCAGAAGATCGGATCGCCTCCGTGGGGGGCCTGGAAGGTGGCATCCAATGAGAACGTCAGTTGAAACCCGGTCGGGCTGACGATGTCATCATCGCCATCGCACGCCGCCCCCGCGCCGAGCATCAGGACGAGCATGAGGACTGCCAGTGAGAGGCGGCTCCGCCGGCTGTGAAAGCAGCGTTCACTCCACCCGATTGTGCGCATTTGACCCTCCACCACGAGCGCCGCCAGCGTGACTGGCAGAACGCGCGTACCGTTGAGAGCGTGGAACACGCTGTGTCGAAGTTTCTGCTCGCTCATCGTCAATCTCTCCACCCAAGACCCTACCCCGTGTCGGCCCAACGCTCGGCGGTTGACCTGCGGGCGTCCTGCCCGCCGGACAGAGACATACGCTTCCTTACTGGCCGCGACGGCGCTCCGTGAGCAACTCGACAAAACGATGACAAGCCTCGGTGGCCACAGCTTCGCGCGAAAGCCCACAGCCGCAGTCCTCGAAGTCGTCATGATCCTCCCCCCCGGGGAATGCTCACTCAAGGAATGGTGGTCGGCTGCGAGGTCGATGTTAGCTCTTGTGATCATGCTCCACAGTAATAACCACTTTGCCTCTGGCGTGTACTTCCTCCAAATACCGAAACGCCTCAGCCGTCTCACTTAACGGGTAACATCTGTCAACCACCGGTTCGACTGTTCCAGTTTCAATAAGCTCTCTGACAAACAGCAAATCCTTCTGATCTACTTTCGCCTGCCCCATGAAACCCATCTTCTGTGTCCCAGTCCTTGAAATCAATGGTCCCAGGAGCATGGCTTGGACCAGGGCCTGAAGTAAGTGTGCAGAGGAAGCCCCGACCAAGACAAACCTTCCCATTGGGCTTAATGCACGCCGATAAGCTAGGATCGGACGATACCCGTTGACGGCCAGAATCAGATCGTACCGCTGTCCATTGCATGTGAAGTCTTCTTGCGTGTAGTCAATGACATGATCTGCACCAATGGAGCGCGCCATATCAAGATTCCTCGTGCTGCACACGGCAGTGACTTCAGCCCCGAACGATTTGGCAATTTGCACTGCAAAGGTACCTACGCCGCCCGACGCGCCTTGAATCAGGACCTTTTGCCCCGGCTGAATCTGTCCGTTGTCGCGAAGACCTTGGAGCGCGGTGAGCGCCGCTATAGGTACGGCCGCTGCCGTCTCGAATGTCATTGTGGCTGGTTTCAATACCAGGGCGCCTTCACGAGCACACGCATATTCAGCAAAAGCGCCAACCCCGGTCCCAAACACATCATCCCCGGGCTGGAACTGCCTTACGTTGCTGCCAACCGCTTCAACCCGTCCCGCAAGGTCAGCTCCGAGGCTCCGGACTTTAGGTTTGAGCAGCCCCCCGCCTGTTAGCCGAACTAGCATTATGTCAGCGCTCCGTAGATGTGAGTCAAGTGCATTTACGGATGCCGCATGAACTCGTATCAGGACTTGGTTGACCCCAGCAGCTGGCTTTTCAACCTCTTCACATCTAAGAACAGCGGGGGAACCATAGTTGTGGTAAACAATGGCTTTCATAAGTCGCATGTTGCGGCCTAACGAATTCCGCGTCAGTGGCAGGCCAGCTTGCCCACCTGGGCACCAATCAACGACTTCCTTTGAAACCAGCAAGGCCCGGCCACTGCACGCGGTGGTTAGAGCGCGGGGCTGTTACCCGGCCGCCCGCCGCCGCGTGATCTGCTTGAGCTCGTCGGCCTCAGCCTGGGCAGCGTGGTACAGATCCCAGCGCTGCTGCAGGTTGAGCCAAAAGTCCGGGGTCATGTTGAAGAACTTCGCCAGCCGTAGCGCCGTGCTCGGCGTCACGCCCCGCCGCCCA
>JAOTWK010000495.1 GCA_029862935.1 Gemmatimonadota bacterium
CGTGCCAGTAGGTCCGGGCCCCAGGCTCGAAGGCGACGGTGGCGCCGTAGATGCGGGCAGGGGCCTCCGCCCGGAACCCGTTGCCCACCCGGACGGTGCCGGTGAGGTTGTCAGCCGGCGCCCGATCGGTTGGTGGCGTCCCCCGGACCACGGTCAGGCTGTCCTGGGCACGGGCAATCGCCGGGGCTGCAAGGACGAGTAGCAGGGCTGTCGCGATGATTCGGGTCATGGCAGCTCGGAGGTAGAAGTGAGCATGTCGGCTCCCGGGGAGCGGCCCCACCCGTGGTGGCCAGGCGCGCCCTCGCCTATATAGATAGACAGGGCGTTACCGTCGTCCAAGACGCAATCGGGAGGTGGGGCGTGCGACCAATCACGACCGCAACGATTATGATGCTCGCCCTGTCGGCCTGCTCGCGGACCGGGACCCTCGAGGGCGACATCTACGTCGTCACGCACGACGGGGAAGTGAAGCGGGGCACGGGGGCACGGGTCTACCTCGTGCCGGAAGACGCCGATCAAAGCCTTTTTGCCGCGGCTGACACGCTCTGCACCCAGGCTCGGCATTGGCAGGAGTACTCCAACGGGAAACGACGCGCATCGATCGAGGATCATAGACGCTTCTTCGAAAAGCAGGCAGACAGTCTCAGGCAGGAGGCGGAAGGATTGCCGGCCGCTCAGCGCGTGCAGCAGATGAGGTCGGCTGACGCGCTCCTCGGCGCTATCCTCGCCCGGACGGATAGCATGCGGCTGGCGGCGGCATCGGACCCCTTCTCAGGGGCCACCAGGTGGCTGGGCGAGAAACTGCGGCTCTTCTATGCGGGTGCCTCCGTCAACTCCGCGAGCACCGACGTCGATGGACACTACGTCCTGGACGACGTTCCCCGCGGCACCTATGCCCTCGTCGCCCTGACGGAGAGACGATTACCCGGTATCGACCTGCTCGGCTGGCACACCCGGGTGGAGGTGTCGAGCGGACTCCGCCGACAGCACCTCGACAACCACGCCAAGCTGTATCTCCACATGCTCTGTCCCCCTGACGAGGCAGAGGTGCCGGCGGCCGACTCGATGTAGCAGCGGCCCGACCCGCCAACCGCCTAACCGCCTAACCGCCTAGCTCAACCGCCTAACCGCCTAGCTCAACCGCCTAACCGCCCAACCGCCTAACCGCCTAGTTCGACCGCCTAACCGCTTGACCGCCCACGCCCCCCCTATACAGGACCGTTTTGCTTCAATTGTGGCATTGCTACGACTCTTGTCAGCAATGGCGCGATGCACTATCAAGGCGAAAGAGCAAACACCATTCCCGTCGGTGGTCCTCCGGTCCCGCCGCCCGACAGACGCTGTAGTCTGACGCCCGCCCGACGACGAGATCGCGGGACCGCCGCACGCCTTTGAGACATAGGAGGTGCCACCATGCAGCGCCATCTCATGCCTGCCGGTCTGCTCGCGCTGTTTGCACTTGTCCATGCGTCCTGTCAGGACGTACCGACCAGTACTCCCGAATCACCACTATTCGACATTGTGGACGCTGTGCATGGCGGCGGTAACGAACACTTCTACTGGCTTCCGCCGATGATCACACCTATGCCTGCCGTCTCCGGGGTGTTTGACGCTGCAGCGTACCCAACGGTGCGGATTTGCGAAGGAGCCGACTCGGGATGCGAAACGCCTGTCGTCACATTCACGACGACTTCGGGTCTCACGGTCTCCGTCGACGAGTGGTACGGGGTGGACTGGTATGTCTTCGAGCACGCCCCGGCGGAGGTCGACGTGTTTCGCGTCTCAGTGTGGGCCTCGGGACGGGAACTGGGTTTTGCCGACCTCATGATCGTGGACAAGGTCACGGGTCAGTTGAAGAAGACGTCGGGAGGCGACTACGTGCTTCTGAGCGAGAACAATGGGAGGAAGTTCCTCAAGATCAGGTTCCGCATCGAATTGGAGGGGCTCGTAAGCTGGTGGCCGGGCGACGGAAACTTTTTGGACGTGCATGGCGGAAACCACCTGACGGTACTCGGTGACGTGCCGTTCGTCTCGGGCATTTGGGGACAGGCATTCAGCTTCACTGGAACCACGGATCACGCCAACAAGGTGGACGGCGCCCAGGGCATCGATGCGTTGCAGACGCTGACGCTCCACGCGTGGGTGAGGCTCGATGAGACGGGACCGGCCGATCAGATCCAGCGATTCGTGACGCTGCTCGGCGAGAAGGCGGTGATCCGTCAGGACGGTATCAACGCGCCCAGGCAGTTGCACTTCTACATGAATTTCGATACGCCCGGAGACCCCCGCTTCCGGCAGGTTCGTGTCGACGGCATTCTGCAGACGGAATGCTTCCACCACGTCGTGGGAACGTACGACGGTACTACGATGCGGGCGTATCTCGACGGCGTGGAAGTCGGCAGCACCCCTGCCGCTGGTACCGTCGCCGATGCGTCCGGGGTCGAGTTGAGTTTCGGAGCAACGGACGAAGCCCTGCATGGGGCACTCGACGAGGTCATGATCTTCGATCGGGCACTGGTGCCGTCTGAGATTCAGGCTATCTACGATGCCGCCGGGGAGGGGAAGTGTAGTCCAGCGGGTGGATGAGCGAGACTGCCGAGCGACAGGCGTGACAGCAGATTCCGTTTGACCTAAGAGAGAGGCGCTCACGTGACGTGGGCGCTTTTCTCTTGCGCGCTGGCGTTTTCGAGCTTGTGATGGCTCCGAGCACCTAAGGCGTGTGGGGCGAGGACCTTGCTGTACCATTACGGAGCCAGCCCCCGAGCGTCACGCGGCGTTCGGGGCTCTTCCTTGCGCTCACGGTCATTACGCGCCCTCCACGCAAGGGTCGGCGCGGAATCCCAACCAAAACGCTTCGACTATCGCATCTCTGCGCCATTGCGATAGCCCGGACCGGGTCGCACCATATCGTTACGTAGACACTCATGCTCGTGGTCGAGAAGACGCCCCCAACGCTCGACGCCTGCCCGACGACGAGGTTGCGAGGAGGGATCATGAGAGGGACTCGGATGATTGCGGCTGCGGCCGCCGCTGTGTTCGCGCTCGTGGGCTGCGGAGAGTCGACTGGTCCGAACGTCATCGATTTCGATTGGAGTGGC
>JAOTWK010000494.1 GCA_029862935.1 Gemmatimonadota bacterium
TCCACGTCCCATGGTTGCGACGGCTCGACCCCATAGAATGCCCCGACGCTCACCACGCTGACCGCAGCGCCCTGACGCTCGAGCGCCGACCGGGCTTGAGCGGCGCACAGGGCGTCGGTGGCGTGATCGCCCACGTAGAACACGAAGCCCGGCCGGAGCTGTGTGAGCTCTGCGAGACATTGCAGTAACCCTTCCGGGGCCGGCTTCTGGCGTTTGAGATCCACTTCCTCGTAACCGATCACCGACGAGAAATGGTGGGCGATGTCATTCGCCTCGAGGATGGAGCGGATGTTCGCTCGCCCGTTCTGCGACACGATGCCGTGTGGCAGATCGGCGAGCGCGCCGAGCGTCTGGGCGATCCCAGGAAACGCCGCACTGTGAGTTTGGTCTGCCACCTGGTATTCGGCCCAGAGGCTTCCGGCTCGATCGACTTCCGCCTCTGACATGTCAAACGAGTGGGCGTAGAACTCCCGCCAGTTGATGGTGCTCAAGAGGGCTGCGACGTAGTCGTCCACGCTCTCGAGCGCTGGGAACTCGGAGGAAGGTCGGCCGGAGATGGTCTCCACGATCGCACGGGTCACGACCAGATTCTTGTGCCGGGTGTCCACGAGCGTGCCGTCGAAATCCCAGATCACGGCGTTGTTTGCGGCGGATGGGGTGATAATGGCGCCTCCCTCGAGCACTGAGCGTGTCCGACGACGCTATCGCGTGCAAGGAGGCTACGGTGTCGATATCCATGATGGCAAGGGGGAATGACATGCTGGGCTTCTGCGTCGTTGCTTTCCCCCGACCACGGGGCACCCTAAGTTGAAGGGGACCCGATACCGGACCTGCATGCCCAACGTCTCGTTCACGCTCAACGGCCGCCCGACCAACGTGCCCTTCGAGGAAGGGATGCACTTCCTCGAGGTGTTGCGTGAGGAATGCGGGATGACGTCCCCCAAGGATGGCTGTGCCCCGCAGGGACACTGCGGCTGCTGCACCATCCTCGTGGATGGTCGCCCCGTGATGGCCTGCCTGCGCAGACCTGAGCAGATGGCGGGCAAGGAGGTGACCACGCTCGAGGGGCTGTCCGAGGCCAAGCGCCGAGTGCTTGCCGAGGCGTTCGTGCGCGAAGGCGCCATCCAGTGTGGCTTCTGTATTCCGGGCATCGTGGCGCGGGCCTCGGCGCTGCTCGACGATGGGCGGGCGCGCGACGCCGACGCCGTGCGCAAGGCATTGAGTGGACACCTCTGTCGCTGCACGGGCTACAGCAGAATCGTGGATGCGATTCAAACGGCCGGCGAGGCGTGGTCGGACAGCGGCCACGTCGCCGCTGGTGCACCTAGGCGCCCTCACCTCTTCGGTGAGCAATTTGGCCTCAGCCGGACGTCGGAGCCTGGACGAGTCGACGGGATCGGACGCTCGAGCCCGCGCTATCGCGGCGCCGACCACTCCATGGGCGACAAACCGTACGTGGCGGACATGCGGGTCGACAGCATGGTCCACGGCGCGGTCGTGATGAGTGACCATCCACGAGCGACGGTGCTGGAGATCGATACGGCAAGGGCGCTCGCAATGCCAGGCGTCATCGCTGTGTTGACGGCGACCGACGTGCTCGGCGAGCGCTACACGGGATTGATCGTTTCCGACTGGCCGCTCTTTGTTGATGTGGGTGAGACGACACGCTGTGTCGGCGACGTGATCGCGGTCGTCGTGGCCGACACACAGTTCCACGCTCGCTGTGCGGCAGACGCGGTTGGGGTGCGCTACGATGTGCTCGATCCTGTCACCGACCCCCAGGCGGCGCTCGAGCCCGACGCGCCCAAGGTGCACGAGGCCGGAAACCTACTCGAAGCGTGTGCGTTCCAGCGCGGTGATGTCGATGGCGCATTGGCCACGTCCGAGCACGTCATCGAGCGGACCTTCACCACACAACGCATCGAGCACGCGTACCTGGAGCCCGAAGCGGCGCTGGCAATTCCCACCGAGTCGGGGCTCAAGGTCTTCACCCAGGGACAAGGGGTGCACGACGACCAGCGGCAGATTGCCGCCGTGTTGGGCGTCCCGCTGGAGGAGATCGAGGTCGAGTTGGTGACGAATGGTGGCGCGTTCGGCGGTAAAGAAGATCTCTCGATTCAGGCGCACACGGCGCTTGCTGCCCACGTGCTGGGGAGACCGGTGAGAACGGTGCTCACGCGAGAGCAGTCGATTCGGATGCATCCCAAACGGCACCCTATCTCCGTGCACCTCACCGTTGGAGCAGACAGCGCGGGCCGCCTGACCGCGGTTCGGGCACGCATGGTCGGCGACACTGGCGCCTACGCCTCGGTGGGCATGAAAGTGTTGGAGCGTGCCGCGGGGCACTCCTGCGGGCCGTATCGCGTGCCCAACGTAGACGTCGAAGCGAAGACCGTCTACACCAACAATCCGCCGTGCGGTGCGATGCGCGGATTCGGCGCCAACCAGGCCGCGTTTGCCATCGAGGGCGTGATGGATCTGTTGGCCGAACGTGTGGGTGTGGATGGCTACGATATCCGCGAGCGGAACATCTTGGGGCCCGGCGATCGGTTTGCCACGGGTCAGATCATGACCGAGAGCTGCGGTGTGCGGCAGACGCTCGAGGCCGTGAAGGACGTGTACAAGAACGCGCAATACGCCGGCATCGCGTGCGGGATCAAGAACACGGGGATCGGGAACGGCCAGGACGATTCGGGACGGGTCATCTTGAAGGTGCTCGACGATGGCGATCTCGAGATCCTCACAGGCTACACGGACATGGGGCAGGGACTGTTCACGATTCTGCGCCAGGTGGTCCACGAGGAATCCGGACTCGACTGGGCGACGATGCGCGTTCGTACGGTGAGCTATGACGACGTCGTGTGCGGCATGACGACCGCCTCTCGAGCGACGGCGCTGGGTGCTGCCGCTGCGCAGATTGCCACGCGTAAGCTGGTTGCCGATCTCGCGACCCACTCGATCGACGAGTTGGCCGGTCGTGAGTACCAAGGCGAATACGTGTGTGACTTCACGGTCCCACCCGGTACCGACAGCGACAATCCGCAAACGCATCTGACGTTTGGCTACGCGACACAAGTGGTCATCCTGGATGACGACGG
>JAOTWK010000496.1 GCA_029862935.1 Gemmatimonadota bacterium
TCCCACCCGCTCACGGGTAACCGCTGTTTGCCAAGAGGAGAACCGATGCATCGCTTCGCGCAGTCCACCTCTCACGTGCCGACCGTCGTCCTCGCAGCGCTATGCGTGTTCGTTGCGCTCCCGGCCCGGGCGCAGGTCTCCGACGACCAGGCACTCCAGGCTCTGCGTGCCCGCAACATCGGGCCTGCCAACATGGGCGGCCGGGTATCGGACATCGAGGCGGTCGAGAACGACTTCAAGGTTGTGTACGTGGCCGCGGCGTCCGGTGGCGTGTGGAAATCCACGAACGCCGGGAACACGTGGACACCGATCTTCGACGATCAGGCCTCGGCGTCGATCGGAGACATCGGACTGTTCCAGCCCAACCCAGACATCGTGTGGGTGGGAACCGGCGAGGCCAACAACCGGAACAGCGTTGCCTGGGGCAACGGCATCTACAAGTCCACCGACGGTGGCCGGACGTTCGTGAACAAGGGACTCGCGTCGACGCACCAGATAGCGCGTGTTGTGCCGCACCTGAGCGATTCCAACGTGGTGTACGTGTGCGCCATCGGTCACCTCTGGGGCTATACTGGAGATCGCGGCCTCTTCAAAAGCACCGACGGCGGCGACACGTGGCAGAAGCTGGGTGGTGGACTCCCGAACGACGGCAAGACCGGGTGCACCGATCTCGTGATGCATCCGACGAATCCGAACGTCGTGTATGCAGCATTCTATCACCGATTGCGCCAACCGTGGACCTTTTACAGTGGTGGTCCGAACGGAGGCATCTTCAAGTCCACCGATGGTGGCACGTCGTGGCGCAAACTCACCAACGGACTTCCGACCGGTGAGACGGGGCGCATCGGACTCGCGATCTACCGCAAGAATCCCAGCATCGTCATGGCCTTCGTAGAGGCCGCGCGCAGTGACGATCTCACCGTACCGGGATCGGGGGTCTATCGCTCGGCAGATGCCGGAGCGTCGTGGACATACGTCAACACGTACAACAACCGGCCGTTCTACTACAGCCAGATCCGCATCAACCCCACCGACGATCAGCGTGTCTATCTCCTCACCACGCGGTTTATGGTGTCGGAGGACGGTGGTAAGACGATTCGCAACGGGAGCGAGGACCAGGAGATCCACGGGGACTTCCACGCCATGTGGATCGATCCGAACGATGGGGATCGCTACTACATCGGCGACGACAAGGGACTGCACTTCACGCACGATCACGGCGAGCACTTCTTCTTCCTCGACAACCTGCCGATTGCTCAGTACTACCGGATCGGTGTGGACAGACGCGACCCGTACTACGTGTACGGCGGTCTCCAGGACAACGGCACATACGGTGGGCCGAGCTTCGCGCGCGACGTGCGCGGAATCCTGAGTGACTACAACTGGAAGCTCCACTGGGGTGACGGCATGGACATCCAGGTGGATCCCAACGACTGGCGCGTGCTCTATACCGAGGCCGAAAACGGAAGCTTCCGGCGCTACAATGTGGTGACCCATCGCTTCTCGGGCGTAAGACCCATGCCGGCTACGCTCACCAACTACGAGACGATGGTACCCCAGGCGGAACGGCAGGGCGGCAGGGAATTCCGCTACAACTGGTCCGCGCCGCTCGTGATGTCACCGCACGATCCCGAGACGCTGTTCCTCGGTGCCCAGTATGTCTTCAAGACCACCGACGGCGGTGAGTCGTGGACCATATTGAGCCCCGACCTCACGACCAACGATCCGGTGAAGCGCACCCGGGGACAGAGCGGCGGGGTCACGCCCGACAACACCGGCGCGGAGTATCACTGCTCGATCACGTCGATCGCACCGTCGTCGATCTCGCCGAGCCTGATCTGGGTGGGGACGGATGACGGCAACATCCAGCTGACCCGGGACGGTGGCCGCACCTGGGTGAATGTGCGGCGCAACATTCGCGGTGTGCCCGAAGGCATTTGGGTCGGTCGAGTGGAGGCATCGCATCACGACCCGGCCGTCGCGTACGTCGTGTTCGATGGGCATCGGAGCGACGTGTTCACCCCGTGGGTGTTCAAGACGGCCGACTACGGGCGGACGTGGACCCGCATCACCGGCGGGATCCCCGATGGACAGGTGGCCCATGTGCTCCGCGAGGATCTGAGGAGCCCCAACCTTCTGTTCCTTGGGACGGAGTTCGGGTTGTTCATGTCGTTGAATGGCGGGACCTCGTGGACTCCGTTCCGCAATGGATTCCCCACGGTGGCGGTGCATGATCTGGTGACCCACCCGCGAGATCACGACCTCGTGATCGGTACGCACGGCCGGAGCCTCTGGATCGTGGATGACCTCACGCCCCTGCAGCAACTCACCGATCAGGTGCGCTCGGCGGATGCTCATCTCTTTCAGCAACGCGTCCAGACGCTGTGGGAGAATACGAGCCGCGGCGGTCAACGTGGACACTTCTGGTTCGGCGGCGAGAATCCGCCGACCATCGAGTCAACCAGCAGCATCCCCCGCGCGGAGTTTCGGAACCTCGCGCAGGTGGCCTACTACCTGGGGAAGGCCGCGCGAGAAGCGACTCTGGAGATCGCAACCATGTCCGCCTCGCACAGTGTGAAGCTAGGCCTGAAAGTCGAGCCGGGGGTCCATCGCGTCATGTGGGATCTGCAGTTCGATCCGCCGCCCTTCACAGAAGAGCAGCGGCAGATCGTGGCCGGAGTGTTCGAGCGTGCACTCGGAATGGGTTTCGGTGGCCAGCAGCTGGAGCGAGCCTATCGGAGGTTTGAGGGCGCACAGACCCCTCTGGAGGAGCGGGAAGCGATGCAGATCCTGCTCAGTCCGTTTGTCGAGAGTGGACTGGGTGACGAGTACCGAATTCCGAGGGCGGGACCGGGCACGTATCGTTTGACACTCACCGTAGACGGCAAAGCGCACCGCGGAACGCTCACGATCCGACCGGATCCGTTGCTGGCGGAAAGCGGTGGGCGGTAGCGTGGGTGGGCAAGAGGGAAGAAACCGAGAGCCGGGAAGCAGGAAGGGAGAAGGGCAGCGGAGCGCGCTTCCCCTTTCCCTCTTCCCCCTGCGCGCTACACCTTTCCATCGTCTTTGACCGCTTCTCCGAGGATACGATGGCTCG
>JAOTWK010000498.1 GCA_029862935.1 Gemmatimonadota bacterium
GAAGGTCGCGATCGGCGATCCACTGGCTTTCGTCCGTGTACACCGTACGGGGTGCAACAGATGCTGATCCGTAGCGGTGTGGAAATCTCCGGGGCTCACGCAGTCATCGTCGGACGCTCAAACATCGTGGGCCGTCCCATGGCGTCGCTTCTCATGCACAAAGGGGAAGGCGGCAACGCAACGGTCACCGTGTGCCATTCGCGGACCCGTGATCTGCCCGGTGTTACGCGACAAGCCGATATTCTGATCGCTGCAATCGGCCGTGCGGGGTTCGTGAAGGGCGACTGGGTGAAACCCGGTGCAGTGGTCATTGACGTCGGGGTGAACCGCGTCGATGATCCCTCCACGGAGAAGGGGTACCGCCTGGTGGGCGACGTCGACTTCGAAGCTGCCAAGGAGGTTGCGTCTGCCATTACACCGGTGCCAGGCGGGGTGGGCCCGATGACGATTACCATGCTGTTGTACAACACCGTCCAAGCCGCGCGGCAGTGGGTGGGCTAGACCTCTTCAGCCCGACATCGCCGGCATCTCCCGAAGGTGCATGGAGCGTGCGGGACGTCACCCGACGGGCCCGCCAGCTCGTGGAGAGCGGGTTCACGCTCCTGTGGGTGCGCGGGGAGATCACCGGATTCAAATCCTATCGCAGTGGACACTGGTACTTCACCCTGCGTGATGCGGAAGCGCAGGTCCGTTGCGTCATGTGGCGCAGCGACAACGAACACCTGCGCGGATCGCCCGAAGACGGTGCCGAGGTCTTTCTCGAAGCCCGCCCAACCCTGTGGGAGGAAAAGGGAGAGTTCCGGCTCACTGTCCGGCGGCTCGTTCCCACCGCGGCTGGGGGACTGTGGCAGATTCAGCTCGAGCGAGCCAAGGCGGCGCTCGCGCGCGATGGTCTGCTGGATCCGGCCCGGAAGCGTCCGCTCCCGACGTTCCCGCGGCGGATTGCTGTAGTGACGAGTGTCGATGGGGCAGCGTTGCGAGACATCATCTCGGTGCTCACCCGACGTTGGCCCTCCGTCGAGTTGTGGGTCGTGCCGACCCGCGTGCAAGGCGACGGGGCCGAGACCGAGATCTGCGCTGCACTCGAGCGGGTGAATCGCGTGCCGGATCTCGATCTGGTGATCGTGGGGCGCGGCGGGGGCTCCGCTGAGGACCTGTGGGCATTCAATTCGGAGCGTGTTGCCCGAGCTGTGGCCGCAGTCCGCGTGCCAACGATTTCGGCGGTCGGTCACGAGACGGACATCGCGCTCACCGATCTCGTGGCCGATGTGCGTGCGCCCACGCCGTCGGCAGCAGCTGAGGCGGCCGTGCCCGATCGAGTGTCCGTTGCGGGCACGCTCGACGGTACCGCACTCCGGCTCGCCCGCGCGCTCACCACGCGGCTCGACGTCGGCGATGAGCGGTTGGCCCGAACGGCCGATCGCTTGACCTCCGCGATGGTCCGGGATGTCGAGCGACGGCGCAATGCCCTCGAGCGGTTGGTGGGGAAGCTCGATGCGCTCAGTCCGATCAAGGTGCTGGCGCGGGGCTTCGCGGTGGCCCGTGACGATGCCGGCCGGGTGCTCCGACGGGTGGCGGACTTCCCGCCGGGCGCGGATTTTCGATTGACCGTGTCCGACGGCGATGTGCGGGCTCGGAGACTCGCGGGGGACGCATGAGCAAGAAGAAAAAGTCATTTCGGGAGGAGCTCGAGCGACTCGAGACGATTGTCCGGACGCTGGAAGAAGAGGACATCGAGCTGGACGAAGCGCTGCAGCTGTTCGAGGAAGGGGTCCGGCGCCTCAAGGACGCTCGGGCGCTGCTCGAGGAGTCCGACCTGACCGTCAAGCGCGTGCTCGAAGCGGCAGACGGGACACTGCGTGCCAAGAACCTTGATCGCTGACATCTCTCATTTCCTGGAGCGAACCCGCACAGCGGTGAATGCGGAGCTGGAGCGGTGGAGTGTCGAGATCACGCGCGACCCCAATGACGAGGTGGCGGCCGCGATCAGTTATAGCCTCCAGGCAAGCGGCAAACGATTCCGACCCGCATTGCTCCTTGGGGCGTACGAGGAGTTGGGGGGGAGGGGGGAGGCGTCGGAGTTGGCAGCGGCAATCGAGATCGTCCACACCTACTCGCTGGTCCACGACGACTTGCCATGCATGGATGATGATGACCTGCGTCGCGGCCGACCCACGACGCATCGCCGGTTCGACGTCCCAACCGCGACCGTGGCAGGCTATCAAATGGTCATGCTGTCGGCGCGAGTCCTGGCGGCCGGCGCAGCGCGGCTTGAGCTCGACGCGCAGTGCGTGAGCGCCATGGCCCTCGAGTTGTACCGCGCAGCAGGCGCCTCGGGCATGGTTGGTGGACAGGTGCTGGATCTCGAGGCAGAGGGGAAAGAGATCTCGCTCGAGGAGCTCGAGCGAATTCACCAGGCCAAGACGGGAGCGCTGATCACGGCGAGTGCCGTGATTGGTGCGATGGCGGCCGGTACCACAGATCGAACGATTGCCACAATTCGAGAGTACGGTGCACACGTCGGTCTCGCATTCCAGATCGTCGACGACGTCCTCGATGCGACCGGTACCTCGAGGGAATTGGGCAAAACAGCGGGGAAGGACGCCGCCCAGCAGAAGCCGACGTTCGCGACGTTGTTGGGCATCGACCGGGCTCAGGCTGCGGCCAACGAGCACACTGACCGGGCCGTGGCCCTCCTGCGGCAGCATGGGCTAGATTGCAGGATCTTGGAGGGCCTGGCGAAGTTCATTGTGGAACGGGATAGATAGCCCTCAGCTGTGAGCTATCGGCTTTCAGCTGTCTCGAATCGCGGAGCGTACGAAGACTTGGCCCGACTTGATCGCTGGCAAGCTGACAGCTGAAGGCTGAAAGCCACTGATGCCCGTACTTGAATCCATCAACTCGCCGGCCGACGTCCGTGCCCTCGATCGCGAGCAATTGCCCGCGCTCGCGGACGAGGTACGGCAACGCCTGATCGACGTCGTATCGCAAACCGGCGGGCATATTGGGGCTGGGCTCGGTGTCGTGGAACTGACCGTGGCGCTGGCTCACGCGTTCGCGTCTCCAGACGACAAGATCGTGTGGGACGTGGGG
>JAOTWK010000497.1 GCA_029862935.1 Gemmatimonadota bacterium
CGCCTCGACACCGATCTTCTCGGCCCGGGCGAGTATCCCCTTGCCGTAGGTTCCGCTGGCGCCGATGATCGCCACTTTATCCGGCTTCGCAACGTTCGTGCTCATGACGTTTGTGCTCTGTGCTGTGCATTTCCTCGTTAGCTGACAGCAGTATACTGTTATCGGATTCGATAGTAGCTCTTATGTTTACTACCCGCTGCAGCGGGTGGAAGATCACCCCGCCGGTGACGTCGAGGCGCAGTTGGATGACCGCTTGTGAGTTTTCACCGGACGTAAAACTCTGAAAGTTTTTGACAACTCTACAGCCGCTTTTGGCCGATGATCGGGATAGGGGGGAGCCTCACGGCTCCGCCCCTCCCACACCACCGGGCATACGGGTCACGTACCACGGCGGTTCGACTAAGTTAAGCAGGCAAAGCATCGGCGACTCTCGGAAGGCCGATCGAATCGAAGTAGTGATTGCGCAAGGCGTGTTGGACCGCTGGATGACTGGACATACGCCAGAATCCGGTGGGCGAACCCGCCGCCACTGCAGCATTGAACTTAGGTACGCCACGTCGGCGTAGCTGTGCGAAGCGGTTCGGTCCATTGCGCCATTGCCGCCAAAGGAACATACGTAACCGCCGGCGGATCCATGCGTCCAGGTGCGACAGCACCCTTGGCGTTTGGCAAAAACCAAAGTAGCCTCGCCAACCAATCAGATACTGAGCCAGAGGCTCGATCAGCTGACAGAGGCTTACGCCGCGCGTGCGTTTCGTCAGGTCCCGGACCCGCCTCTTGAATCGAGCAACAGCCTGCGCAGCAATGCGTCGCTCACTGCCGTCGTTCGAGAGACTAAAACCCAGGAACTCTCGGTCCGCCGGTCGAGCCACCGCGCTCTTCGACACATTGACCTGGAGCCGCAGCTTAGAGCTCAAATATCGACGCACACTGGCCATCACCCGTTCACCGGCGCGTCGACTGCGAACGTAAATGTTGCAGTCATCCGCGTAGCGGCAGAACCGATGACCGCGCCGCGATAGCTCTTGGTCAAATTCGTCTAGTACGAGGTTACTCAACAGCGGTGAGAGTGGACCCCCTTGTGGTGTTCCCTTCTCCACTGCACGCACCAACCCGCCCTCCATCACCCCGGCGTTCAAGAACGCCCGGATGAGTTTCAGCACACGCTTGTCTGATATCCGTTCTGCAACAAGAAACATCAGGCGGTCATGGTTGACTCGATCGAAGAATTTCTCCAGATCAAGATCCACGACATAGTCGTAGCCCTGCGCGATATACCGCTGCGCTTGGGCCACCGCTTGATGCGCCGAGCGTCCCGGTCGGAAACCGTAGCTGTATTCAGAGAACGTCGGGTCCCACCGTGGTTGGAGAACCTGAAGCAGCGCTTGCTGAATCAAGCGATCGACGACACAAGGCACGCCGAGCCGTCTCACCCCACCACCGGGCTTGGGGATTTCAACCCGCTTGACCGGCTTCGGGATGTAGGTCCCACTCACCAGGTGGTCCCGCAGGGTTGGCCAATGCTCACGCAGATACCCCAGTGTGGCGTCAATGGTGAGTCCATCAACACCCGGGCTACCCTTGTTCGCACGGACACGTTTCCACGCAATCTCGAGATTCGTTCGATCACATACTTCCTCCATCAACCTTGTTTCACCTGCCGAGCTTTCGGAGATTCGCTTCGCCGCGAATGGTTCGGTCCCTTCACAGGCGGCGTCCGGGGATTCACCCCGACCTTCCCCTGCCAAGGCCAGACGCCATTGCGTGTACTGGATTTTCTGCCGCGTTCCACTCATGAGTCACGAGTCCTAATTGCCACTCCCAATCGTTCAGGCCTTCAGTCATCCGATTACGGCCCGGCCTATCTGTTCGCTCCGCCTTTCGGCCTTGGAGTGCCTCAATAGCCTTGCCGACCGCATAACCTACTATGCCGTCTGCTGACTTCTGCGCCGCGTTCGGGTTGCCTTACGGCTTCCTCAGTCCCTAACTCCGGGACACGACACAGACCTCCCGAGGTAAGTTTGACCGCCTTCACCGCACACCTGCCGGATCTACGTCCACTGGCCCTTGATGAATACGGACTTCGCAGTACGTCGCCTGCTCGTCCGACCAGCGTCGCCTCCTATCCGGTTCCTGTTCGTCAGGTCGCGGCTTTGATCCACGCTGCCTTCAGACACCACCTCGCGATGATGCCCTTGCGCTTCACTAGCACTTCGTCTCCATCTGACTGTGCAGGGGACTTTCACCCCTAAGCTGCCAAACATGCTCGGCACACAACGAAACCGCTCGCGCGGTAGTTGGAGGCGTGTCGGGGTAGTGCTGTAAGTTCAAGTTAAGAGTTTGAGGATGGGTCTGTCCTATGTTGAGGTTGAGGTTGCGACACCGTTACCACCAACACAGGAGAAAGACCCATGACCACTAAGTCTAACAAAACCATCAGCCCATTGCGCCAACGCATGATCGACGACATGACGTTGCGCAAGCTCTCTCCCAAGACCCAGATCGCCTATATCCGGGCGGTCAAGAACTTCACCCGGTTTTACGGTCGTTCCCCCGACATTGCCGATGCGGAGGATCTACGCCGGTATCAGTTGCACCTCGTCGAACAGGGCGTCTCGCGGGTCAGTTTGAACGCCCAAATCACCGGCCTGAAATTCTTCTTCGAAGTGACGGTGGATCGCCCCGAGGCGATGAAAAAGATGCGCCACGTCTACGAGCCGCGCAAATTGCCCGAAGTATTGAGCGTGGAAGAAGTGACCCGACTGCTGCAATCCGCCGGGAGCCGCAAATACCAAGCCGCACTGGGCGTGGCGTATGGGGCCGGCTTACGTGCCAGCGAAGTCGTACACCTCAAGGTGCCCGACATCGACCGCGAACGCAGGGTGCTTCACGTCGAACAGGGCAAGGGTAAAAAAGACCGCTACGCCATGCTCTCGCCGGCGCTGCTGCAACTGTTGCGCGCCTGGTGGCGCCAGGGCCGGGCGCAGCACAAACTGCTCCCCGGCGGCTGGCTGTTTCCGGGCCAGAATCCAATGAACCCGATGTCCACCCGGCAATTGAATCGGGCGTTTCACCTAGCGCGCCGCACCGCCG
>JAOTWK010000499.1 GCA_029862935.1 Gemmatimonadota bacterium
TGCCCGGACTCGGAGATCGTCAGCGTGTCGCCCCGGATTTCCACCGTGCCACTCTGCGTGTCCGGAGCGCCGCCCGGCTCCTGGATCGTCGCCGTGTACGTGCTGTCGGCGCGGATCACGAGGGTGAGCGAGCCCCCCGCTGCGATCAGTTCCACCGACTGGGCCGTGTTCGCCGGGTTGGTGAGGCGGTACTCGATCGCGTTCCAGGTTCCGGCCAGCTCGACCGGATCGAGCCCGGTCGCATCGCCGCAGCCGATCAGGATCGGGCTGGCGAGCGCCAACAAGGACAACGTTGCGCGGGTCATCGGAACCTCCGTCTCGCATGAGTCGTGTGTTGGCCCGCGGGAGGACTGGGCACCCAGCCACGTCGCGGGACGAAGCGGCCCGAAGGATGAGGCTCCCGCTCGGGATTGTCTGTGATCGGGATGACACCAGGGGGCCCTACGGCATCCCTTGCGCCCGTGTACTAGGTAGTATACACTACACGGCACGATGTCGGCGTTTGGCGCGTATGTCCGGGACTGCCGAGAGCGGCTAAAGGCAGGTGACGCAACGTTTTCCGTGCGTCAGGTGGCGGGGCGGATCGGTGTGGAGCCGTCGTTCCTGAGTAAGGTGGAGAGGGGCGAAACCCCGCCACCCTCGGAGGAGAAGGTGAAAGCGCTGGCCAGCGAGCTGGGTGAAGATCCGGACGTACTCCTGGCCCTGGCTGGCAAGGTTTCGTCGGATCTGCAGGAGGCCATCCGCAAGCGCCCGGAGCTGTTTGCCGCGGTGATCCGCGAACTCAAGAATATGCCGGATCACGCCGTGTTGGGGATCGTGCGAGAGGTGAGGGATGGGAAATGGTAAACGGTTAGGCGGTTGAGCGGTTAGGCGGTAGGCCCTTCGGAGTCCTTTACCGTCTTACCGTCCTACCGTCCTACCGTCCTACCGCCCTACCGCCCGAAAGGAGTGAACCACAATGATCGAACTCAACCACGACTCGCTGAGATTCCGGTTTCCCGTCGTGCATGAGCGCGCCGAAGTACGTATCGAGTTCCAGCGCACGCTCCGCATTCCGGATGATGGGAAGGAGTATCCACTCCCGGCGGGGCTCGGGCGGTTCCCGTTGCGGCACGTCGATGACTTTCCGCAGCGCGTTCCGGCTCGGTGGCTCGAGCACGGCGGGGTCATGCTGCCGATGTATCAGTCGGAGGCGCTGTGGATCAACCTCTCCGGGGACTACCCGTTCGCTGTCAAGGTCGCGGCGGGCAAGATCAACGCGGTGACCGGCAAGCCGTGGTCGAACGGCCTGAACCGCGGTCCACAGGATTACGTCGTGGTGCCGGAGCAGCCATGGTTGGATGGGTACTGCGTGAAGAAGGGCATCATCCGGCAGTTCGTGGCCATGCCGCTCGGCGCCGGCTACAGCGCGGAGGAGCAGATCACGGGCGAGGCCGAGCACGGTGGCATCCAGATCATCGCCCACCCGATGAAGCGGACGGTGTACGAGCAACGGTTCGCCACGCGGTTCGCGCAGTACGAGGAGGAGGGGATGACGCTCGGCACGCCGGCGATGATGCTGAGCCGGACGTTCGATATGGGCCTCGGCGCCGGTGGCCGGATGCGACAGGAGATCTACGACGATCCGTTCGACTTCTCCGACTGGGATACGGAGCACGCGTCGCGCTGCTTCGTGCATCTCGCCAACTCGCTCATGTGGCGGGAGATCACGGGGGAGGCGCCGCCTACCACGCCGCTCACGTCGCGCGAGTACGCCACGCACCACATCCCGTGGTTCGAGTACTACTCGGACGCGGACGCCGTGCACGGATCCAAGATCCTGGACGGCATCAAGAGCGTGTTCGAGTTCGGAAAGTCCAAGAAAGGGGTCCCGCTACCCGAGAACGAGAGTGTGGTGATCGATCACGTCGTGGAACTGCGCAAAGGCCTTCGAAAGGGACAGGTGCGGGAAGGGGCGTTCTGAGCGGGCCGAGCCCGCAAGAGTGCCCTACCCATTTGTGCGGCGCCCGTATACGTTGCGTGCCCTTGATTCAACCGGAGCACGCACAATGAAGCCAGAACGTGTCAGGATCGCGTTTGCCGTCGCCGCCCTCCTCCTGTCAATGGGGTCCGCGACGGCGGTCGCGCAGGACGAGAAGCCAGTGGTGGTGACCGTGGACCTGGGGTTCGTCAACACCGCCGGCAACACGGACGTCACCACGCTCAACGCCGGCGACAAGCTGGTCTACACGATGGCGCCGTACGTTTTCACGCAAACATTCAACGTGGTGTATGGCAGGACCGACTCCGTGACGACTGCGAGCCAGTGGAAGGCCGGTGGCCGCCTCGATTACCAGCTGACCCCGCGCCTGTCTCTCTACGGACAAGCCAGGTATGAGCGCAACACCTTTGCCGGCATCGCGCGGCGGTTCGAGGAATCGGTCGGTGTGGCAGCTCTGTTGTTCGAGTCGGCAGGCGGGAAGCTCACCGCCGAGGCTGGTGGTTCGCTCAACCAGCAGAAATCGACCGCCGACGTGACGAGCAACTTCACGGCCGGTCGACTGGCGGCTGAGTATCGCCGCGCCCTCACCGAGACAGCGTACTTCACCCTGGGCACGGAGTTCCTGCCGAACTTCGCGACGTCCGAGGACTATCGGATCAACGGTCTCGCCGCTCTGGTTGCACCGATCTCGAAGTCGATTGCCCTCAAGGCGTCGTACGAGGTACGGTACGATCATCTGCCCGAGCCCGGGTTTCAGAAGAGCGATCGGATTCTGACCACTGGACTGCAGATCGTCTTCTGATCACGCATGGATGAAACGACAACGGGAGGCGGTATTCACCGCCTCCCGTTTTGCGTTTCACTGGTCCTCTGCTGCCGAACGGCTACTTCTTGATCCCCTGTAGCTCGTCAGCAATCCGTTCGGCGTCGTAGACTTTTCTCAAACCCTCGATGATCCCCGCCGAATGGACGCTCACGGTGCGTGACACCTCGTCGGTGAAGATGAACCGATTGGGCAGCATCTGGATGTTGCCATCGAACACGAGTCCGACGACCTCGCCGTTCTTGTTGATCACCGGGCTGCCCGAGTTGCCGCCGATGATGTCGTTGG
>JAOTWK010000049.1 GCA_029862935.1 Gemmatimonadota bacterium
TCTTCTCGCTGCTCCTGGTCTACCCCATCGCCGAGCGGGCGGAAAACCGCTGGGTCAAGACCTACGCGAGCGGTTTCTACATCGTGCTGCTACCATCGATCGTCATGCTGTGGCTCGCAATCTGGAAGCGCATCGACCAGTACGGCGTGACCGAGCGACGGTACTTCTTGGCGGTCCTCTCGATTTGGCTGGCGGCCGTTGCCGTGTACTACGTGGTCCGGCGTTCGCGCGACATCCGCGTCATCCCGTGGTCGCTCTGCCTCGTCGGCGTGATCACGTTCCTGGGACCGTGGGGCGCCTACGCGGTCTCGGAAGCCAGTCAGGTCAACCGCCTCCGTGCGATACTCGAGCGGAACGAGATCTACCGGGGTGGCGACATCGCGACGGCAAACCGGGATCTGACGTTCGAGGACCGGCGGGAGGTGAGCGAGATCCTGCGCTATCTCGTCAGCACGCACGGCACATCGAAGGTCGCCCCCTGGTTTGGCGGGCGCCTGGCAGAGGCTGACACCCTCGGCGACGGCACCGAGCACTCACCGAGATCGGAGGTGGACACGCGCTCGGAACTCATCGCCGGGCTCATGGGGGTACCGTATGTTGGCCGGTGGCAGTCGGACCGGCCGGGCCGGTTCGACTTTACCGTGCAGTGGGACCAAACCCCGATTCCAATTGGGGGATTCGCCAACGCCGTCCGCATTGACGCGCTCGACCGCGACTCGGCGCAGGTTGACGGACTCACGGTCCGGTACGACTCCGCCGCGTTCGCGATCCGGTTCCTCGAGAATGGCGAGCTAGTCGCGGAAATCCCGCTCCAAACGGTGGTCGATCGGGCGGCAGAGAGCGAAAGAGAGGGCGCGGAGAGCCGCGGCCTTCCGCCGGCGGTCATGCGCGTGGATGTCGAGGGCGCTCGGATCAGGCTCGCAGCCTACATCTCACGAATTGCGGGGGATCGGAGCGACGACGGCCTGAATCTCTGGGATCTCGATCTCCAACTCTATTACACGTTGCGCTAGCAAGCCGCGCACCCCGCCTGGATTCACTCGCTCTCGGGCGTGAGCTTGAACACTTGGTCGTGCGGGCGTGCCCGGGCAACCACCTTGATCGCCACCTCATCGCCCTTCTTGGCCTGATCGACCTTCTTGTGGTCGACCTCCATCGAGCCAATCCGTTCGGTGAAGTCGCTCGTGTGACCTTTGAAGCGCACCTCGTCACCCACAGCGATCTGTCCATCGGTCACCGACACGACTGCCACGCTCGGGCCTTTGAAGAAGTGGGTGACCGTCCCAATGAGTTGTTCCGACATGCTCCCTCCCCGCCCGTCGCGAACGGACTCAGTCTCCAGCCAGCGTCGGACCTGCGGCACTGTCGAACCCCGCACGGCCCCGCAACCCGTCAGCGAGAAGGTATGCCTCGCCTCGGTGGGGCGCCAGAATCTCGATAGGCCAGTCGTCCACGCCTTTCCATTTTGAGCCTCACCCGTTACCCCTCCCATAGGGAGACGGTCGGCACCCTCTGGGCGCCAGCCAAATCGCCCAATACACCTGAGAGCGACGATGGCGCTGACTCTGTACCACCGCACGTCCATAGGCGAGGCACGCACGTTCGTGCAACGTGGATTCGTGGACACCGATTGGGATTTCGGATTGCAGGACGCCCGCACCGGCGAGGACACCGTGGTGACTGGCGTCTGGATCGCCGATCGACCGTTGGGGCAGGCGGAGGGCATCCAGGGAGATGCGGTGCTCGAGATCGTTCTCGATGCCGGCCTCGACGACCTGCGGGAGTACGAGCTCGAGGGCATGCTGTGGGACACGCGGGTCTGGGTCGTTCCCGCCGACATGCTCAACGCGCAAGCCAAGTCGCGCATTCTCGCGATCGACCCGAACTCGTCCTGGTTTCACAAAGCCTGGAACGGCGACTCCGACCCCGCCCCCGACCCCGACCCTGAATCGTGAGCGCCACCATCGAGCACGACCAGCGGGGCCACAGGTTCGTTGCCGCCGTTGAGGGCCGGGAAGCCTACCTCGACTATACCGTGAAGGACGACCACACCCTGGACTTCCGCCGTACCTACGTTCCGCCGGCACTCAGGGGCGGGCAGCTTGCCCGGCAGTTGGTCGCCGCCGGGTTCGCGTATGCCAAAGAGCACGGACTGCGAGTGATCCCGAGCTGCTCGTATGTGCAGCGCCAAGTCGAGCGTTCCACAGAGTACCAGGCGTTGGTCGCAGAGTAGGCTCTCAACACGGCGACGGAGCCCGACGACTGAGACGACGGCGGACGACTAGGACGCCTGCAGCCAGGTGTGGCAGTCGTCTGAGTCGTCTTCGTCGTCGCAGTCGTCTGCCCTGCCGCCGCTTTTCTGCCCCTCTGCCCCCTCCGCCCCATCCACCCCCCTCTCCTTGGCTTGGGCCGTCGGACTAAGTAGTTTCTAGGGTTCTTATGGCGGAACTCTCGTTTTCCAGCAGCAAAATGCTCCTTATGTCCGGCACGGCGAACCGGCCGCTGGCAGAGGAGATCGCCGAGGAATTGAACCAACCGCTGTGCCGTGTCACGATCCGGCGCTTCGCGGACGGGGAGATCTTCGTCAAGATCGACGAAAACGTGCGTGGGCAGGACGTGTTCATCATTCAGCCCACGAATCCGCCGGCCGAGACCTTGCTCGAGCTGTTGCTCCTGATCGACGCGGCAAAGCGGGCGAGCGCGGCGCGCGTCACTGCGGTCATCCCGTACTTCGGGTACGCACGACAGGACCGCAAGGATCAGCCGCGGGTGGCCATCAGCGCCAAGCTAATGGCGAATCTGGTCACCACGGCGGGCGCGGACCGGGTGTTGGGCATCGACTTTCACCAGCACCAGTTGCAGGGGTTCTTCGATATTCCGGTGGACCATCTGTACGCCGCCCCAGCGCTCGTGCAGCATTATCGGCAGAAGACGTTGGACAAGCCCGTCGTGGTCGCCCCTGATGTCGGCGGTGCCAAGATCGCGCGTGGGTTTGCCAAGCGACTCGATGCATCGCTCGCGATCATCGACAAGCGACGCCCATCGGCGAACATCGCCGAGGTCGTCAACGTCGTTGGGGAGGTCGATGACCGCGATTGCATCATGGTCGACGACTTGATCGACACCGCGGGGACGATGGCTGAAGGGGTGATGGCGCTCAAGCGTTTGGGTGCGAAGAACGTGTACTGTTGTGCATCGCATGCACTTCTGTCGGGGCCCGCCGCAGACCGGTTGGCGGCCTCGGAAGCCAACGAAATTGCCATCACGAACACGATCCGCATCCCCGAGGAGCGGCGGTTCAAAAAACTGAAAGTGTTGTCAGTCGCCCCATTGCTGGCGCGGGCGATACGTTTCACGCACAGTGATCAGTCCGTGAGCTCGTTGTTCGATTGAGCTGCTGGACGATCGACGAAGGAAGCCGAGAACCATGACAGAGTTGAATCTCAGCGCGGAAAAGCGGGAGGCGACGGGCAAGGGCGCAGCGCGGAAGATCCGTCAGGGCGGGAGGATCCCGGCCATCATCTACGGGCATGGTCGCGAACCGCTCGCCCTGACCATCTCGTCGACCGAACTGGAGAAGGTGTTGTCGCAGACCCACGGGGGCTCCGTGTTGGTCCAACTGACCATCAACGGGTCCACGGTGCGTACCCTCATGCGCGAGATCCAGCGGCACCCGACCAGGCGAACGCCGATTCACATCGACTTTCTGGAGGTGCACGCAGGTGAACGGCTTCGCGTCGATGTCCCGCTCGTCCTCCACGGCTCTCCCGACGGCGTCCGGAACGCCGGCGGGGTCCTCGAGCAGTTCCTGCGGGAGCTGGAAATCGAGGTCTTGCCGCGTGATATCCCCGAGCGCATCGAAATCGATGTGACGAACATGAAGGTGGGTAACTCGCTGCACGTCGAAGACGTTACCGTCGAGAATGCGAAGATCCTGACCGACCGGGACGTCACCATCTGCTCGGTCGTGCCGCCTCGCGTTGAGGAGGAGCCAGAACCGGAAGAGGTGGAGGAAGGGGCCGAGGAGCCGGAGCTTATTCGGAAGCCGAAGGCCGAAGGCGAAGAACCGGAAGGCGAATCAACCGAGGAGTAGGCACTGCGGGCCGTCGTCGCGCTGGGCAATCCGGGTCCGAAGTATGCGATCACCCGGCACAACGCCGGCTTCTTGCTGGCGGATGTCCTGGCAGAGCAATGGGCGTTGCCGACGTTTCGCCGGTCAGGTCGGGCGCTCGTAAGTCAGAAATCCCTCGGCGGCCAACAAGTCGTCCTGATGAAACCGCAAACCTACATGAACCTGAGCGGGGACGCGGTGGCCTCACTGCTGCGGTCGACCAACGTAGAGCCCTCCTCCGAACTCCTGGTGCTCGTCGACGATCTGGCGCTTCCGCTTGGAACGTTTCGTCTGCGGGCGCGTGGCTCCGCCGGCGGCCACAACGGACTGGAGAGCGTGGAAGAGGCCATTGGATCACCGGAATACGCCAGGATGCGTATCGGCGTCGGGCCCCTGCCCGATGACGTGGACGACCAGTCTGAGTTCGTGCTGGCACCGTTCGAACCGCAAGAGCTTTCAACCCTGGCTGATCTGCTGCCGACGCTGGCCGACGCCGTCGAGTGTTGGCTCGATGACGGCATCGTGGTCGCCATGAACCGTTTCAACCGACGAGGAACTTCAGAGTGAGTGAATTTGCACAGCTACCGATGTCCGCCATCGTCGCTGGCCTCGCGGGATTGATCATCGCGTGGATCACCTACGTCTACGTACGGCGGCAACCTGCCGGCAACGAGAAGATGCGGGAGATCCAGGATCTCGTGCACACGGGTGCGATGACGTTCCTGCGACGCGAATACATGTACCTGCTGCCGTTCCTGGCCATCGTCGCCGTCCTCCTGGGACTGGTGATCGGGTGGTCCACGGCAATCGCGTATCTGAGCGGTGGGTTCTGCTCGCTGTTGGCCGGGTTGTCGGGGATGAGATCCGCGACCTCCGCCAACGCCCGTACAAGTGAAGCCGCGCGCGACAGCGGGCAAGCCAAGGCCCTCAGGGTCGCCTTCAATGGCGGCGCTGTCATGGGGCTCGCCGTGGCGAGCCTCGGACTCTTGGGCATTGGGTTGGTCCTGCAGTTCTTCCTTGGCTCGCCCGAGACCACGGAGGCGTGGAAGTCGTTCAGTGAGATCATCACCGGGTTCGCCATGGGTGCGTCCTCCATTGCGCTCTTCGCGCGTGTCGGAGGCGGCATTTATACCAAGGCCGCCGACGTGGGCGCCGACCTGGTCGGCAAAGTCGAGGCCGGCATCCCGGAAGACGATCCGCGAAACCCCGCCACCATTGCCGACAACGTCGGTGACAACGTCGGTGACGTGGCAGGGATGGGCGCGGATATCTTCGAGAGCTATGTGGGCGCGGTGATCGCGACGATCGCGATCGCCGCGACGAGCCCAGCAATCTCGAATCAGTACGCGGCCGTCGCCTTGCCGATGTTGTTCATCATGGCCGGGTTGGCCGCGAGCGTCATTGCCATCGGGCTGTTTCGCATTCTGGAGAACTTCAGTCCGGCTGGCGCGCTGCGCTGGGCAACCTTCATCGCGGCGGGCCTGTTCCTCGCGGCTGCCTACTTCATCACGCAGCGAGTCGACATCGGGCTCACGCTGCAGAACGGCGATACCAACCCGATGGGGCCCTTCTGGGCCGTGGTGGTCGGCACGGCTGCGGGCATCTTGATCGGCCTCGCCACCGAGTACTACACGGCAAGCAAGCCCATTCGGAAGATCGCCGAGGCGTCACTCACTGGGCCGGCGACAAACATCATTTCCGGGCTTGCGATCGGCATGCACTCCACGGCAATCCCAGTCCTCGTCATCTGCGGCGCAATCTTCGTCGCCTACAGCTCGGCCGACCTCTACGGCATCGGCATTGCGGCGGTCGGTATGCTCGCGACCGTGGGAGTCACGATGTCGGTCGACGCCTATGGACCGATCGCCGACAACGCCGGGGGGATCTCCGAGATGAGCGGCCTCGGGCCCGAGGTTCGCAAGATCACCGACACGCTCGATTCGCTGGGGAACACCACTGCAGCCATGGGGAAGGGGTTCGCCATCGGCTCGGCGGCGCTCACGGCGCTTGCCCTCTTCTCGGCCTATACCAACGCGGTGACACCGCCTGGCGAGCCGCCAATCACGCTCAACGTCGCCAATCCCGAGGTGGTGATCGGCATCTTCCTGGGAGGGATCCTGCCATTCTTCATCGCCGCCGCCACAATGACGGCGGTCGGGAGAGCGGCCGAGGGCATGGTGCAGGAGGTGCGCCGTCAGTTCAGGGAAATCGCCGGCCTCATGGAGGGCAAGGCGAAACCTGACAGCAAGCGCTGCGTCGACATCTCAACCCGAGCGGCGCTGCGGGAGATGATTCTCCCGGGGGTTGCTGCCGTGATTGCGCCGGTCATCGTCGGGAAGTTCCTGGGCGTCGAGACGCTGGGAGGCATGCTTGCAGGAGCGACCCTCACCGGCGTGATGCTCGCGCTCTTCATGGCCAACTCCGGCGGCGCGTGGGACAACGCGAAGAAATACATCGAGAGCGGCGCACACGGCGGGAAGGGATCCGACCCCCACAAGGCCGCAGTCGTGGGTGATACCGTCGGCGATCCGTTCAAGGATACCAGCGGACCATCGCTCAACATCCTCATCAAGTTGATGTCGGTCGTGAGCCTCGTGCTCGCACCATGGTTCTTGGTATAGGGGAGTAGAGGCAGAGGGGGCGGAACAGGTGGAGGGGCAACGCCCCCTCTGCCCCCTCTGCCCCCTTTGCCCCTACTCATCGCCCCATGCTCCGGCTCGGCATCATCGGCCTTCCCAACGTCGGCAAGTCCACGCTCTTCAACGCGCTGACCAAGGCGGGCGCGGCCGCCTCCAATTACCCGTTCTGCACCGTCGAGCCCAACGTGGGGGTGGTGCCCGTGCCCGACGATCGGCTCGATCGGCTTGCCGCGGCCGCCAGTCAGACCAACGTGATCCCCACCACCGTCGAGTTCGTCGACATCGCCGGCCTGGTAGAAGGTGCGAGCACCGGTGAAGGGTTGGGAAACCAGTTCCTCTCCCACATCCGCACGGTGGATGCGATGGTGCACGTCGTGCGCTGCTTCGCCGACCCTGACGTCGTGCACGTCATGGGGGATTCGGATCCTGAGCGCGACCACGATGTGATCACCAGCGAATTGGCACTCGCAGATCTCGCCACCGTCGAGCGCCGGAAGGAAAAGGCTGCCAAGCTCGCCCGATCCGGTGACAAGGACGCGCAAAGAGAAGAGGCACTCCTGACACGCGTGATGGCAGAACTCAACGCCGGCCGTGGCGCCCGCGACGCCGTCCAGTCCCCAGACGACCATCGCTACTTGCGACAGATCGGGTTGCTCACGCTCAAACCGATCCTGTATGCGGCCAACGTGGACGAGGCGGACCTTGGCAACGACGCCCTCCCCGCCCTCCTCGAACTCCGTGCCACCGCACAGGTCCATCATGAGGACGCCGAGATCCTCGCCTTCTCAGCCAAGTTCGAAGCCGAGTTGGCAGAGCTGAATGGAGAAGCACGCGATGAGTTCCTCCACGCGGCCGGCGTCGCCGAGCCGGGTCTCGACCGGCTGATTCATGCGTGTTATCGGTTGCTCGGGCTCGAGACGTTCTTCACCGTTGGTGACCGTGAGGTCCGTGCCTGGACGATTCCGGTCGAGTCCACGGCGTTCGATGCGGCGGGCGAGATCCACTCCGACTTTCAGCGCGGATTCATTCGCGCCGAGACCATCCACGTGGAGGAGTTCATTCAGGCGGGATCCTACCGCGCGGCCCGCGAGCGGGGACTGCTCCGGTCCGAAGGACGGGACTACCCCGTGCAAGACGGCGACGTCCTGCTCTTTCGGTTCAACGTGTAACGCCCTTACGCCCCTATCCACAGCGATCGTCTCCCGCTATCTTACGCCGCTCAAATCACCTACTCCATCCAGCACCGGGTGGGGTCGTCGAGTCCAAAGGAGGGTGCCGTGACACGCGAGTACGAGCTGGTCTACATCTTTGACAGCACGCTCGAAGAAGCTCAGATCAACGAGCGGCTCGAGCGCTTCCACGAATTCCTCAAGAGCCCGGAAGCCCCGAACCCCGTATCGGCGGCGAACCATTGGGGCAAACGCACCCTCGCCTATCCCGTCGACGGACGCGAGGTGGGGTACTACGTCGTCGTGCAGTTCGAGACCCAGCCTGAGCGGCTGGTCGAGCTCGAGCGGGCACTGAAGTTGGACGACGCGGTGCTACGCTACCTGGTGGTGCTCAACGAGGGACTTCCCGCAGCAGCCATCGCCGAGGATGCGCCGAGCACCGACGGGTCCGACAACGAGAGCACCGGCGCGGATGTCCAGGAGGAGAAATAATGCCACGCGGTCGTAAGAGCTGTCCGGTGTGCGAGATGAGCGTCCGTGTCATCGATTACAAGGATGAGCGCCTGTTGTCGCGGTTCCTGACCGAGCGGGGCAAGATCATTCCCAGTCGGCTGTCAGGCATGTGTGCCCGACACCAGCGGCAGCTCTCGCGCGCGATCAAGCGCGCTCGCCAGATAGCACTGCTCCCGTTCATCCGCGGCTACGCGCGGTAACATGGTGCCGGCGTCCGAGGGGACGCGGCAGGGTGGAGTGTGGCGGCTCACGGTCGCTGCGCTGCTGTTCGCCACCCTGGCACCTGTTGCCTCGGCAGCGGTTCCGCTGGCGGGATTGTTAGTAGTGTCCCGTCCCCGACGGACGGCGGAACTCGTGGTGGGGGCCGTGTCGGCCGGGTTCGGCATGTGGTGGCTCCTGCAACCCGGACAACTCCCCGAACAGCTGCTCCGCGCCGCGGTGCTGTTCACGACGATCATCTTTGTGATCGTGACCCTTCGTGCGCCACTCGCCCTGACCAGTCGCGCCCTGATCGCGGTCATCGGGGCCCTGGCCGGCGTGGCGGCGCTCCTCGCGGTACTCGGATCGTCGTGGGGAGAGCTCCGGTGGTGGGTCGAGCACCAGGCCGGGCTGGAAGCCCGCGTGATGATCGCGTGGCTCGGACTGCTGGGCGGAGCCGGTCCGAACGGCCCTTCTGGCATCGCCGATCAGATGGCCGACTGGTTCGCGGCGAGCGTCGCCATGACTGCAGACTACTTCCCGGCGGTGACGGCGCTGCAACTGCTGGTCGGACTGGCCCTCGCAGCCGCGGTGTACTACCGGGTCGCCCGCAATCCCGTTGGGCGACCTCCCGCCACATTTCGGCTGTTTCGCTTCACCGAACACCTGGGATGGGCTGCCGTGGTCCCGCTGGCATTGGTGCTGATCCCCAAGCTCGCGGCGCTGAAGCTCACCGCCATGAACGTGTTGATCGTCGCAGCGGCGCTCTACGCGCTCCGAGGAGTCGCCGTGGCCACATTCGGACTCGCGACGGTCGGGGCGGGTGGGTTCCTCCTGTGGGCCTTGCTGACGGTGGTTTTTATTCTGATTTTGCCTGTCGTGGTTGGCGGTGCCATTGTATTAGGGGTGCTGGACGCAGGCGTGGACTTTAGACGGCGGTGGATGACACCGCGAGTGGGGCGGTAGATGGAAGTCATTCTCAGGCAAAGCGTTCCGGCACTTGGCCGCGCCGGAGAAATCGTGAAGGTCAAAGCCGGGTATGCCCGTAATTTCCTCATCCCGCACGGCCTCGCGTACAAGATGACCGCAGGGAACAAGCGGCGGATCGAGTCGGAGAAGAAGAGTCAGCTCGCCCAGATGGCGGCGCACCAAGCCGACGCTGCAACGCTTGCCACAGCCCTGGAGTCGGTCGAACTGCACTTCAAAGCGAAGGCGGGTGAGGGCGACAAGCTCTTCGGGTCGATTACCTCGGCAGACATCGCAGGACAACTCGGCGATCTCGGATATCCCGTGGACAAGCGCTCGATTGAGCTGGAGGAACCTCTCAAGATGATCGGCATCTACAAGGTTCCAATCCGGCTCCACCAGGACGTCCGCACCGAAATCCGCGTGTGGGTCGTGAAGGAAGATGTGATCGGTTAGCAATGGGAATCGCCTACCTCGACGGCCCACGCCTCAGACGGTCGCTGCTTGCGGCGGCGGACTGGGTCGATGCGGGTCGCGAGGAGCTGAACCGGATCAATGTGTTTCCCGTCCCAGACGGTGATACCGGCACCAACTTCGCGATGACCCTGCGTGCCGCTGCCGAAGGCGTCCGCTCCCTTCATGAGGCCGAGCTGCCTACGGTCGCCAAGGCGATGGCCGAATCGTGCGTCCTTGGGGCCCGCGGCAACTCCGGCATGCTGCTCTCCCATTTCTTGTTGGGGTTCCGGGAGGCGCTGGGCGACCTCCGCACCGCTAGGGCGGTCGACGTGGCCCGCGCCATTCGGAAGGGTGCGGACAACCTGTATCGATCGCTGGACGAACCCGTCGAAGGCACCATTCTCACGGTGTCACGCGAAGCCGCGGTGGCAGCGGAGGCCGCCGCGCAGCAGACCGGAAACCTGCGCGAGCTGATGCGGCGCATTCACGATCGCGCCGAAATCGCACTCAAGCGCACCCCCGAGCTCCTTGCGGCTCTGCGCGAGGCGGGGGTCGTGGATGCGGGCGGCAAGGCATTTGTACGGGTGATCGAAGGCATCGTGCGGTTGATGGAGGGCGATCCAATCATGCCCGCCACGGTCACGATGGAGTTCGCCGTCCCCGACGTGGCCTCAATGACCGTCGTCGATCCCGATCGGGACTTCGCGTTCTGCACGGAGGCGCTCGTGCGCGGGGAGCAGCTGCCGACTAGCATCGATGCGCGGTCGCGACTGCGGGAATTCGGCGGCTCGATCGTGGTGCTCGCCACGGAAGACCTGTTGAAGCTGCACATTCACACCGACACGCCCGACGAGGTCTTTGCCCTCGCAGCAAGCTGGGGCACGCTCGAGACCACCAAGGCCGACGACATGCGAAAACAGCATCAAGACGGCCAGCATGGGGTGCGTCAGCGTGTCGCGATTGCCATGGATTCTTCGTGTGACCTGCCCGATCGCGTGTTGGACGCGCACGGCATGGTCGTGATCCCCCTGCAAGTCATCTCGGGCGAGCAGGCCTACCTGGACCGGGTGAATATCCGAGCGGCGGACGTGTACCAGCGAATGCGCGAGACCGGAGAGATCTTCACCACCTCGCAGCCCACGCCGGCGGCCATCATCCAGGGTCTGCAGGATGCCAAGGCCAACGCCGACCACGTCATAGGGCTCTTCGTGGGCGGTGCGCTGTCGGGCACGTTCAAGTCGGCGCAGGCCGTGGCCCGCGCTGACGCGTTCAAGGACGTCGTGACAATCGTCGACTCCCGTTCAGCGTCTTTGGGGCTCGGGATGCTGGCCCTTCGGGCGGTCGAACTCGCCGAAGCCGGATGGAAGCCCGATGCCATTGCGCAAGAGCTCACGGCGGTACGGGATCGGTCGGGAGGATTCTTTACGGTCGACACGTTCGAAAATCTGCTGCGCTCTGGGCGCGTGAGCCGCGGCCGGGCTTGGCTTGGTGGCCTGCTGGACATCAAACCGATTCTCGAAGTAGACCTCGAAGGTCGCGTGATCCCGCTCGATCGGGTCCGTGGCCGTGATGCGCTGGTGCCGCGTGTCCTGGAGCATCTGGAGCGCCGACTTGCCCCTCGCCCCTCGTCATTCCGTCTCGCCATTGCACACGCTGGCGTGCCCGACTTCGCGAAATCACTCAAGCAAGACCTCGTGCAGCGGTTTCGACCACGTGACTGTTTCGTCAACGACGTCACGGCTGCGCTTGGGGTCCACACAGGCCCCGGGGCGTGGGGCGTGTTTTATCAAATCGAAGACCCGACGCCCGCGGACAACTGGCGCCAGACATCGACGAATCCCGGGTAGGCGGGATACGCGTTGCGACGCACCGTGACCTGCGTCTCACGGTGCACGCGCTCGACGAGCACAAAGCCGTCGACGTGTTGGTGCTCGACCTGCGGACCCTGAGCGACGCTGCGGACTTCTTCATCATCGCGTCCGGCACCTCGGATACCCACGTGCGCGCTTTGGCCGAGCAGGTGCTCCAAGCAGTGAAAGCCGAGGGAACACGGCCGCACCACGTTGAAGGGATCACCGCTGGCCGTTGGGCACTGCTCGATTTCGTCGATATCGTCGTGCATGTGTTCCATCCCACGCTACGGGAGTATTATCAGTTAGAGCGGCTGTGGGCCGACGCCCCCGCGCTCTCGTCCGAACTCGTCGAGTAGTCCCGATGCGCCGATTGACCCTCACCGCGTTCTTGCTAAGCGGTCTGCTCCCCATTTCCCAAGCCGAGGCGCAGTACTTCGGTCGGAATCAGGTGCAGTATCGCCATCTGCATTTTCGCGTGATCGAGACCGAGCACTTCGACGTCTACTACTACGAGCGCGAGCGCGAAGCGGCTCTCGATGCGGCACGGATGGCAGAACGGGCCTATGCGAGGCTCTCGCGGATCCTGAGTCACAAATACCGCGAACGACAGCCCATCATCCTCTTCGCGTCTCACGCGGAGTTCCAACAGAACAACATCGGTCAGGTCGATGAGGCCACCGGTGGATTCACCGAGTGGTACCGTCACCGGATCCTCCTGCCGTTCACGGGGTCGTACGCCGATTTCGAGCACGTGCTCGAGCACGAGTTGGTCCACCAGTTCCAGATGGACATCTTCGCCCGGGGACGGGTCGGTGCGGGGATTCAGCGCCTCATGGCAGTCGATCCTCCGCTGTGGTTCATGGAAGGGATGGCCGAATACCTGTCCAGCGGCCCCATCACACCGCAGACGGCGGTCTGGCTGCGCGATGCAGCGCTCGATCGCGGCTTGCCAAGCCTCGTCCAACTGACGTGGGACCCGAGCTATACGCCATATCGATTTGGCCACGCGCTCTGGTCATACGTTGGAGAGCGGTGGGGAGACGAAACGATCGGAGAGCTGCTTCAGGCCGCCGGCGTTTCAGGCATCGACGGGGCATTCCGACGCGTCCTTGGCCTCGACCTCAAGGACATTCTGGCCGACTGGCACGATGCCATTCAACGCACGTACCTGCCGCAGCTCATTGACCACGAGCAGGCGCGACACTTCGCTCGCCCCGTGCTCACGCGGGAGCGCTCGAGCGGCCGGCTCCACATTGCGCCGTCACTCTCACCGGACGGCAGCCAAATCGCGTACCTGTCCGAGGGGAATTCGTTCTTCATCGATCTCTATCTGGCTGACGCTGCGAGTGGCCGAGTCAAACGACGCTTGATCAAGAGCGCCTTCAGCGCCGATTTCGAGAGCTTGCGATTCCTGAACTCCGTAGGGTCCTGGTCACCCGACGGCCGCTACTTCGCGTTCGTCGCGCATCGGAGTGGCCGGGACGACCTCGTCATCTTCGACGTGCAAGCCAATCGAGTGGCAAACCGAATCCGGGTCCCGCTCGACGGGCTGACCACGCCGTCCTGGTCTCCCGAGGGGACGCGCCTCGCATTCACCGGGTACGACGCTGGATTCTCCGACCTGTTTGTGATCGGCGTGGACGGCAAGGGCCTCGAGCGCCTCACCCACGACCGATTTGCGGACCTCCATCCCGCGTGGGCGCCGGACGG
>JAOTWK010000500.1 GCA_029862935.1 Gemmatimonadota bacterium
GCCCGGATCCCCCCACTTCCTTCTGCACGCCGCACGCCATTGCCCTTCATCCCCACAACTCCCGACTGGGCGGATACAACGTGCTGCCGCCGTACCGGAGACCCTCAGGTCGATCGCGTGCCAGTAGCAGTGGTGCGTCCAGGTCGACGTAGCGCGCACCCTGTGCCAGCAGGATGGCCGGCGCCACACCCAAGGACGTTCCCACCATGCACCCCACCATGAGCTCCAAACCCGCGTCGCGCGCGGCCGTGACGAGACGGAGTCCTTCGGTGATCCCCCCGGTCTTGTCCAACTTGAGGTTCACGACGTCATAGCGCCCCACGAGGCGAGCGACGTCGTCACTCGTGTGACACGCCTCGTCGGCCGCCACGAGGAGCGGCCGCTCGACGTCGAGCAGTGCATCGTCCCGGTCGGCCGGAAACGGCTGCTCAATCATCTCCACGCCGAGCTCCGCCAATGGCCGGGCTAGCTCCGCAAAGTGCGAAGGGGTCCACGCTTCATTGGCGTCGGCGATGATACGGGTGTTGGGTGCCGCGTCGCGGACAGCGGCCACCCGATCGAGGTCCCGCTCGCCCGTCAGCTTGAGCTTGAGGAGCGGGCGGTGGGCCTCGGCTCGCGCAGCGGTTCCCATTGCCACCGGCTCGTCGAGACTGATGGTGTAGGCGGTCGTGAGGGGTCGCGGCTCAGGGAGCCCTGCCACATCCCAGGCCCGGCTGCCGGCCCGCTTCGCCGCGAGGTCCCAACAGGCGCAGTCCAGCGCGTTGCGCGCGGCGCCCGCCGGGAGCTCGTGCTGCAGCGCCATCCGATCCATGCCGTCTGTCATCCTGCCCGCGACCTCTCGAATCGTGGCGATCACCTGCTCGACGGTCTCACCGTACCGTGGGTACGGCACGCATTCCCCGCGTCCCGTCGCGATGCCGTCCGAAATCTCGACGACCACGACTCGACTCTCGGTACGGGCACCGCGAGCGATGCGAAATGTGCCGCGAATTGGCCAGGTTTCCGCACGGACAGCGACCAACGCGCCGTTCACTTCCATCCCCACGAAGGCTTCCTCGTAACTTCAGAGAAACTTCAGTGCGCCCTCGCTAACGTACTGCTGCCGGCCCGCAGCAGCGATCCATCTTCGTACTGCTGCCCGCCGGTTGGTCGACACGCACGGTGATACCCATGGCACGTACCCCGCCGGACCCGATCCGGCTCGAGCTTCGCGACGGTACCCCCATCTTGGTCCGGCCGATCGTTCCCGACGACCGGCAACGTCTCCGGGACGGCCTCGAGCGGCTTTCGGAGCACTCGCGCTATCGCCGGTTCATGAGCGTCCTGCGCGAGTTGACCGAACCCCAGCTGGCCTATCTGACGGATCTCGACTACGAGAACCATATGGCCTGGGCCGCGATCGATCTCAGCCTGCCCGACCAACCGGGTGTCGGCGTGGCCCGATACATCCGTCGGGACGACGACGCGACTAAGGCGGAGGTGGCAGTCACCGTCGTGGACTCCCATCAGGGGCGTGGCCTTGGGACGCTACTGCTTGGGGTCCTGTCACAGACTGCTTCCGAAAACGGCATTGAAACCTACATCGCACACGTCTTGGCCGAGAACGCGCCGATGCTGAGGATCTTCGCCGAGTTGGGGGGACAGGCTGAAACCGATGGCGAGATCACCCGGGTGGAGATTCCGGTACCCAAGGACCCGCGTGATCTCCCGAACACCCCGGCCGGTCGGGCCTTCAGGGCGATCGCCCGACGCATGCACGGTAGCCGTGCAGTCCCCTCCCCACGCGGCGGCATGCGGTAAGTCGGCAGTCCCGCCGATCAGGCAGCTGCGGATTTCACGTAGGTGTCCAGCTCCGCGATGAGGGTTTCCTTGGATCCGTCGTCCAGGAACGCCGCTTCGAAGGAATTCCTCGCGAGCCGATAGAGCTCCCTCCTGGAGAGCCCCAAGGCCTGGTGCGCTGCCACGAAGTTCTCGTTCACATACCCGCCGAAATATGCAGGGTCGTCCGAGTTGACCGTGACACACAGACCCGCGTTCAGAAGCTCCTTGAGGCTGTGGTGCTCCATCGTGTCGTACACGCACAGTTTCACATTGGAAAGCGGGCACACCGTGAGCGGGATCGCGTCGGCCCTGAGGCGCTCGACCAGCGTCGAGTCCTCGATGGAGCGCACGCCGTGGTCGATGCGTTTCACCTTGAGCTGGTCGAGCGCCTGCCACACGTACTCCGGGGGCCCTTCCTCTCCAGCATGGGCTACGGTCAGGAAACCCTCCGCGCGGGCGCGAGCGAACACCGTGACGAATTTCTCCGGCGGATGCCCCACCTCCGAGGAGTCCAGGCCGACCCCGATGATCCAGTCACGGAACGGCAGGGCTTGTTCCAGGGTCGTCATCGCCGCTTCGGCACTCAGATGGCGCAGAAAGCACATGATGAGCTGATGTGAGATGCCGAGCTTCCGCTCGCCGTCGTCGAGCGCCCGATGGATGCCCGTGATCACCGTCTCGAACGGAACGCCGCGATCGGTGTGCGTCTGCGGATCGAAGAAGATCTCCACGTGTCGGACATGCTGCGCCTGCACCCGCTCGAGATAGGCCCATGTGAGATCGTAGAAGTCCTGCTCCTGAAGCAGGACCTGCGCGCCCTCGTAGTAGATATCGAGGAACGACTGGAGGTCAGTGAACTGGTAGGCGGCACGCACTTCCTCGATGGATCCGAATCGCAGCGTGACAGCGTTGCGCTTTGCCAGTGCGAACATGAGCTCCGGCTCCAGCGTGCCTTCGATGTGGAGATGGAGCTCCGCCTTCGGCAGTTGCCTGATCCAGTGCTCCACGATCACCTCCTCGTCAGCGGACCCGGGTGAACACCACGGTTTCGGCCGTAAACTGCCTTGGTCTTGGGGCCCGGTCGCCGGCCCCCGGCGGTCCGGGCTCCAGGTCGAGCCGAAACGAGTCGTCCCCATCGAAGGCCAGTATGCCGTACAGCGTGGCCCCGGCCAACGGTCCGTGATCGAACCGAGAGAGGTCCAGGTGGTGGGGCACCGTGTCACGGTTCAGGGTGTAGCGCAGCGTCGGTATCGACCAACCCCGGAGCGT
>JAOTWK010000501.1 GCA_029862935.1 Gemmatimonadota bacterium
CCCCGGGATTTTGAGTTCCTCCAGCTCTTTCACGAACCACGGACCCACGATCTTCATGGATACTGTCCCGTCCATGAACGGGTCGCGTCCCTCGAAGTTGGAACGCGGCAGGAGACGTTCGGCGAAAGCCTGGCGCAGCACCTCGACAGCCGCCACCGCTGCCTCGTTTTCGAAGACCACCTCACCATGCGACACCAGCGTGCGCCCGTCCGACGCGGCGAGGTAGAGCGGGTAGAAGTCGTAGAACCGCTCGAACCACGTGGTCTTGAGCCGCGCCCAGAATCCCCATCGGTTCAGGCGTCCGTCGCCGTCGGTGTCACGCACTAGCCGGCGAAGCGCCTCGATCAGCTCACCATACGTGCCAGGAGGCTCAACCCCTGCCTCGGCGAGCTGATCGACGTTGTACATGAGCATCATCGGGTTGGTCTTCCACGGCACCGCGTAGATCCCGCCGTCGGGAAGCCGCATCGGCGCAAGCATCGGCTCGCTGGCGCGTTCGCCGAGACGAGCGGCGGTGGCCGCCAGTTGGTCGAGGCGAACGACGGCGCCGGCCCTCACGAGGCGCCCCAAGAGCCCCGACGACACGTTGGAGCAGATGTCCGGGGTCGCGTTCCCCACCACGGCCGCCAACAGAACCTCTTCGGAAGAGCGGCCGGCGGGAATCGGCTGAATTCGCACCTGTATGTCAGGGTGGCGGGCGTTCCATGCGTCGCCCAGTCGTCGCGCGAGATCGACTTCGAAGGGGTTCGCGGCCGGCCAGTACGTGAGCTCGATCGTGCTCGCGCTTGCTCGTTCCTCAACCGTAAACGTCGCTCCGACTCGCGACAGCGTGACGCGTGCGTCCTCCGGGCCAACGAACTCGCGTTCCATGGGCGCGTCTGCGAGAGACGAAGCGATGGGCCCGACAGGACGGTAGCCGAGGTAGACGGCGGCTTCCGGACGAGCGGCCACTGCACCGAGCGCCAGCAGCGCCTCGATGGTCGACTCCGCGCCCGAGTTACGATTGACCTCCTCGGCTGACGGACCTCCCAGACCATCGAACGTGCGACCTGTCGCGCTGTCGTACATCGTGATCCCGGGCCAGTTCGCCCCCAGGAACCACGCGGCCACGAGACCAGCCATGACATCGTAGCGGGGTTCCCCGGTGGCCTCGGCGAGGGCGAGGTAGCCCTCGACCACGGGAGAAACACCGTAGGCGATCTGCGGGAAGGCATTCGTGCTTCCGTCAGGGGAAACCGCCGCCGGGACCTCGCCCGCGAGCAGGAATCGCACCCAAAGGTGGTCGCCCTCGCGCTGTGCGGCGACGACGAGATCGGGTCGTGCAAGCACGCGTCCCGCAAGTGCCAGTGCCTGCGCCGCTCGCGCTCCCCAGGCATGCCAGACGCCCTCTGCAGGATCGATGCGCGCTCCCCAGGGCGGGGTGTCGGCATCTCCCTGCGCCAGCGGCACGAGCAGGTCAGCCGTGCGGCCGGCAAGATCGCTGCGCTCCGGTGTCGGTTCAACCTGTTGCACGGAGAGCAGCCCAAGCAGGGCCTCCGCCGTGGCGGTCGCCGATCCGCCGACCAAATGTCCCCGTTCGACATCGCGTGCAAGCCTGGACAGCGTGCGCTCCAGCACGGGTCGCAGCGCGTCGACATCGGGGTCGTCAGGACCCAAGACCCGAACGGTCTCTCCCATGGCCCAAAGCGCGCGAGCCGCCCAGTAGGAAAAGGACTTCCGGCTGGTCGGGGCCGCGTGGTTCGGCGTCCCGTCTGCGTGGATGAAGTTGAGGAACTCGCCGTCCCCCTGCTCCATCGCCGTGACGAACGCCAGGAGACCGAGGGCCTCCTGTTTGGAGCGCGGGTCGGCGGTCCGCTCGAAGTGCCGCAGGTAGACGACGGCGGCGCGCGCCGCGTCGTCCACGGCGGCGAGTCCCTCGAAGCCGTCGCGAGCCGGAGAGCCAATCGGACGGTAGTCCGGTGCTTCGGCGTAGAGTGCGACCGCGCGTGCGGGCCGTCCCGCCACGGTCACGTCGAAGCCGAGGTGACGCAGGTGGTCCAGGCGCAGCTGGATGGGCTTGGCCCCGGAGGGAACGGTAACTGGCGGCAGATCCTGCCCGCAGCCGAGAGCTATCAATGCCGCGGCGGCGACCGTTGAATTGACAACGGCGCCGATCAGCGGGACCTTTGCGGCCCAGTTTTTCACAGTTGGCCGTCTGAATTGCACAGGGCAGGAGTATCGCTCGGGGTTTTGGTGGTGTCCAGCCGCTAGGTTGCATTCTCTCTCCACCGTGAGGCCGCGCTCGGACGCGGCACGCCTCAGTCCCGGCCATGTCCGTCCCTCATGGAACCCTCGTGCCCGGCCTGCTGCCTGCTCTTACCCTCACGGCTTGCGCCCTCTCTCGCGGTACCGCATGGTGCATCCAGTAGTCGCGGGATGGCGCAAGGCTCAAGGACGCCCGGGGGTTCAATGTCATTCAGATCAGCAGCCCGTGCAGGATTGTCAACCGTGATGGGGCTCGTGTTGTTGACCCACTCCGGGTGCACAACTCAAGCGGCGGTTGACTTGCAGCACGATCAACTCAAAGTCACCCACGAAGGCAAGTATGATGAGGTGGAAGTCGGTGGCAAATATGTCGGTTTGGAGTTGATGAACGGGTCACCCCTACTCAATCGGATCAGCTTCTATTATCCCGTTGCAAACAGTGTGGATCTTACCCGAGACTATTGGAAACGTGGTGAATATCCATCCCTTTTTTTGGGACTCAAGTCAGGTGATGCGGCGAAGGAGTGGATCGGCCTCGAGCCGTGGCAGTACGAGGTGACACCGTATGCGGTAGCGTATACCCGTCAGGACGACACAAAGGCCGTCACAATCAGCTACGATTTCATGGAGACATTTCCGGCCTTCAGCCTGAGGATTGTCGTCAGGAATCTGGGCGACCAACCGCTGCCGATCGAGTTGTACACCCACCTGGAAGCCACCCAGCGCACGAGCCATACCTATGCCATCAAGGAGAGCGCCTGGACCGAACATGTAGAAACCGGGGAGACCATCTATGTGAACTATGAAGCGGCTGAGACGGGGCCAAACCAGCTGTTCATCACC
>JAOTWK010000502.1 GCA_029862935.1 Gemmatimonadota bacterium
CACGCCCGAGCGTCGCCAGGCTTATGCTGCCGACATCACGTACGGGACGAACAACGAGTTCGGGTTCGACTATCTCCGCGACAACATGGTCCACGAGCTCCTGCAGCGCGTCCAGCGGGAGCACTCCTATGCGATCCTCGACGAGGTGGACTCCATCCTCATCGACGAGGCCCGGACCCCGCTGATCATCTCCGGTCCGGTCGGTAGGGATACGTCCACCCCGTTCAAGCAGTACAACTCGCTCGTGGCGGGCCTCTACAAGAAGCAGATGAGGATCACGAACGAGCTCGTGGCGGATGCGGAGAAGCACCTCGAAGCCGGCGAGGAGTTCGAGGCCGGTGAGAAGCTGCTCGCGGTCAAGCGTGGAATGCCCCGGCATCGGAAGCTGACGAAGCTCTTCTCGGACGACCCGTCTCTGCAGACGCTCGTGAACAAGGTCGAGGCCGACTTCATGCGGGAGAAGAGCCTCCACGAGGTGGACGAGCTGCTGTACTTCGCGATGGATGAGAAGGGCCACAACGTCCACCTCTCGGACCGTGGGCTCGATGAGTTGTCACCGGGCGACCCTGAAGCCTTCACGGTCCCCGATCTTTCGCACGAGCTCGGCGTGATTGAGCATTCGGAGACCCTCTCCATCGACGAGAAGCGGGAGGGAATCGAGGCGCTCGAGGCCGAGTACGCGGGAAAGAGCGAGCGGATTCACGTCATCCATCAGCTCCTCAAGGCCTACACGCTCTTCCAGAAAGACGAGAAGTACATCATCGGCGAAGACGGCCAGATCGTCATCGTCGACGAGTTCACAGGTCGCCAGATGGCGGGGCGGCGCTGGAGTGACGGCCTCCACCAGGCGGTCGAAGCCAAGGAGGGGGTAGAGATCCGGGGCGAGACGCAAACGCTCGCGACGATCACCATCCAGAACTACTTCCGGATGTACGACAAGCTGGCCGGGATGACCGGGACGGCCGAGACCGAGGAGAACGAGTTTCACCAGATCTACGGCCTGGACGTGCTCGTCATCCCCACGAACCGTCCGGTCGTCCGCGATGACCGCAACGATCTCATCTTCCGCACGAAACGAGAGAAGTTCGTCGCAATCATGGACGAGATCGAGCGTCTGAGCCGGATGGAGCTTCCGGTGCTCGTCGGAACGACCAACGTGGACGTGTCGGAGACCCTGTCGCGGATGCTCAAGCGGCGAGGGATTCAGCACCAAGTCCTCAACGCCAAGCATCATAAGTCGGAGTCGGAGATCGTCAGGGATGCCGGGCAGCCCGGCACGGTTACGATCGCGACGAATATGGCCGGCCGCGGCACCGACATTAAGCTGGGCAAGGGCGTGACCGACGCACGCACCGTGGGATGGCTCAAGTCCCGTGGCATCCCTGTTGAGGAGGTCATGCCTGTCGATCCGGTGAGGGCAGAGAAGCTGACCCTGAAAGACGACGACGACGTGCTCGAGGACGGGGGGCTGCAGATCCTCGGCTCGGAGCGGCACGATTCGAGGCGCATCGACCGCCAGCTCAGGGGTAGGTCGGGCCGTCAGGGCGATCCTGGGGCGTCGCAGTTCTATCTGTCTCTCGAAGACGACCTCATGCGTCTCTTCGGGGCCGAACGCATCGCCAACGTGATGGACCGGTTCGGTGCCGAGGAAGGAGAGGTCATCACGCACGGGCTCGTCACAAAGTCCATCGAGAACGCACAGAAGCGCGTCGAGATGAACAATTTCGAGGCCCGCAAGCGCTTGCTGGATTACGACGACGTGATGAATCAGCAGCGCGAGGTGATCTACGACATGCGCCTCTTCGCCCTCGAGGGAGGCGAAGACCTGAAGGGCGAGATTTGGGAGATGATCGAGGTGTCGGCGCGCAGCGTAGTCGAGGAGTTCACACCCCTCGATGTGCGAGAAGAGGAGTGGGACCTTGCCGGGCTACGTCGGCGCATCCTCCTCGACTACTTCGTGGTGGTGGGCCAGCTGCCCGAGCAGAACGATCCGGAGCATGAGTACGAGCAGCACGAGGTCGAGGAATGGGTCGTAGCGGCTCTGAAAGACGCCTTTCACCGCAAGCTGGAGTCTCTGGGTGAGCACGCCGAGCCCATAACGAGCTTCATCATGCTTTCGGTCATCGACGAGAAGTGGAAGGATCATCTCTACGACCTCGATCATCTGAAGGCGTCGATTGGATTCCGTGGTTGGGGTCAGAAGGACCCGCTCGTCGAGTACAAGGGCGAGGCCTATGAGATGTTCGTGGGTCTCATGACGGACCTGCGGAAGACTGTCGGGAGCTACTTCTACCGAGCGCAGTTTGGGCAGCCGCAGCAAAGGCAGCGTCAGCCGCAGCGGCTGGCGTACTCAGGGCCTACCGAGGCGGCAGCGGGTGGAGGAGGGCTGGTCGACCAGGCGGGGGCTCAGGGAGCGGCGGCGAGGCGGCCGGCCCCAGCACAGCGTGATGAGATGGGGATGTCAGCTCGGGCGAGTGCGCCGGGGCTACCGAGTGGGCCGGATCCGCGGCAATTGGCGACGAACCGTGGTGAGGAGCGGGATAGGACGCCCGTGTCAGTCGAGCAGGGGCCGGGACGGAATGATCCGTGCCCCTGTGGGAGTGGGAAGAAGTACAAGAAGTGTCATGGGCGGTGAGTGGGCGACGGGCGCATTCAGCTCCCTAGGGGGCTACTATTCGGGCCAGCCCTCGCTACCTACCTCGATCGTTGTTCTGGCGATGTCCTCAACCCGCTGCAAATGGGCCTCTAGCCGATACATTGACTCGAATCGGGCTCGAGCAGCCTTTCCGACGCGGCTCCGCATCGCCGGTGACGAGGCAAGGCTGCGGAGGGCGGCGGCCAGCGCAGGTGCGTCACCAACCGGAGTGAGCAGCCCCTCCCGCCCGTGCTCGATCAGGTCGGGGATGGCTCGCCACTGTGTCGCTACGATGGGCAACCCGGCCATCATGGCCTCAATGACGGCCACGGGCTGATTCTCTCTCGGATACGTGGTGGGAAAGCAGAACACGTCGGCGGTCATGAAGCACCGCCATTTCTCTGCGCCGGTCTTCGTCCCGTGAAAGACCACGTGCTTGGCGATGCCT
>JAOTWK010000503.1 GCA_029862935.1 Gemmatimonadota bacterium
ATAGGAGCGCCCGAGTTGCGGCAAGATGGCGGCCCAGGTTCCCTGCGCGTCGTCGAGCACAAACGACACGAGATCGACGCGAAGGTCTTCTTCGGGGGTCGACGTCACGGGTCCCGCGGTGACCGGTGCCGATCCACTGGAAATCAACCCCAACAGGCTCGTCACATCTTGCTTGAAGACGAGGCCCAAGACGAGCACGAGGAGCAGACCGCCAAGGCTGAGCCCACCGCGCCGGCCGACCGGGAGCCTGCCACGCGCTCCCCGGCGATCCTCGATGTTCGCGCTGCGTTTCCCTCGCTTCCAACGCATCCCGTGGATCCTGTTCGAGTCCGAGTTGACGGAACGGCGGGAAAGCTGTTCAGAGAGAGCTTGGGATGCAAGCGAAGCACGGGCCACCGTTCCGTGACAGAACGGTGGCCCGTGGCCCGGCTCAGTCATATCCTCGCGCTGGCGGATCGATGAACGTGCCGGCAAGCCCAGCGTGATCGGAGGGCCAGATCCGGTAGGCCGGCCCGTTCACGCGGTCAGCCGGGACGTTGCCAAGGATATCGATCCGTCCCTGGAGCCCAGCGACCGGATGCCCGATCCCGCGCACGAGCACGTAGTCGATCCGCTCGTCGAAGTGGCCGACGGCAGTGCCATTCGAGAGACTGGACAGGTGGCAGCACGTGAAGCCGACCACGCCGGGGCGCAGCTCGGACCACGCATCGACGAAGCCGGCTGCGGCAAAGACCTGATACATTGGCGTGCCAGGGTCGTCGTTCAAGTCACCCATCACGATGGCAGACGCAGCGTCACCAACTTCCGCGACAATCTCCATCGCCTGGGCGGCACGAAGGTCGGAGAAGTCGTAACCGAACAGGTCGGGCTCCGGGTGCGTGCTGACGATCGTGTACGCCTCGCCGTCGATATCGACTTCGGCCTTCACGAAGCCACGTCTCAGTGCGATCCCACCGACCGGACCGATCAAATCGACGAGGTTGAGTGCGAAGGTTCTCGCCTCGACGTCGATGACGGTCACCCGGTCGGCATCCAGCAGCAGCACGTCATAGTCCTCCAACGTGAGCCCAGGGAGGGGCTCAGCTACGATATTTAGGACCTTGTCGGCCACCAGATAGTTGAGGCCCCGAGCGACCAGTGCGTCTTCGAGGACCGGCAGGAACTCGAGCGGCGTGAAACCCACGGCTGAGAGGTCGAACGTGGAGATCTCCTGAAGCCCCACGGCGTGTGGTCGACGCTTGGCGATCTCGTCGGCGATCGCCGCCGCGCGTGCTGACCAATCGTTGAGGAATAGTGTGTCGAGTTGCGCAAGGAGAGTGGGGAGGTCGTTGTCGGGATCGGGGTCGGCGAGAGCTAGCAGAATGGCGTCGACGTCGGTGCCAACATAGACGTTCCAGGTCATCACCGAGATTGAGCGCGCGGGGGCATCGGCCTTCAAGTTGATGCCCATCGGGTCACGGTCGGTACATGCTGCGGTCAAGAGCATCCCCGCCAAGAGTGCGGCGCTTTGGAATGTTCTCATCTCAACCTCCATGCAAAGGTGTCGGCAGAGCGCGGGTGTCTCACTCGACACGAGCTTCGCACGAGGGCGTCAAGCAGCCGTCAAGACCGGATCGAAGAGGCGTGGCAGGCCTGGGACCGTGACGCCTGCCGCACATCGAATGGTGGGGGGCGAGTGAGCGTCAGGTCTGGGCTGTGAGGACCACCTTGCCCAAGTTGCGTCGGGCATGCAAGTAGTGGTGCGCTTCGGCGGCGCCCGCCCGATCCAGCGGGAACGTGCGGTCCAGTACCGGCCGGAGTTGGCCGCCCGTGATCCCACCGTAGATCTCTTCCAGGGCGGGCCGCAGCACCGACTCCTTCGACTCGAGATGCAGCAGGTGCACACCGAACAGCCCAATATTGGGCTCGATGAAGGAGACCGGGTGAAACCGCGGTGTCCGAAGCCAGGCACGGATTACGCGCACCCAGTTTCGGCGTCGCCCGGGCATGGCCTCGCTCAGGCCGTAGAAGACGAGCCGTCCCAACGGCGCCAGGAGACGTCGACAGGATTTCGTGGCTTTGCCACCCACGGGGTCGAGTGCGACGTCGACACCCCGATCACCGAGGAGGGCTCGCACGTCGGGCTCCCACTCACCTCGCGAGTCGAAACAGGCTGCGGCACCCAACTCGTTTGTTACGAATTGTCGCTTGGCGTCTGTCCCCGCAGTGCCGATGACCTTGAGGCCGCGGGTCACAGCCAGCTGGACGGCCGCGGTCCCCACGCCGCCGCCGGCACCCAGAATGAGCGCCGTCTCACCCTTCCTCGCTCGCGCGGCCTCGAACAGACACACCCATGCCGTGAGAAATACCACCGGAACTGCCGCCGCTTCGACGGCACTCAGGGTCTCCGGGTAGCGAAACAGGTGCTGCACGCCGGTCACGACGTCCCGAGCGTATCCGCCGTACCGGATCAGTGCCACGGCGCGGTCGCCGACCTTCCAGTCGGTGACCCCTGCACCGACTCGCTTCACCTCACCAGCGATCTCGAAGCCCGGACTGTACGGCCTCGGTGGGACGGTGCCGTACAACCCGGCACGCATCGCGAGATCTGCGAAGTTGACACCCACGGCTTCGATGCGAAGGTGCACGTCCGACGTGCCCAGCTCCGGCAGCGCTACCTCGCGCTCGACGAACACTTCGGGTGGACCGTGGCGCTCGATCAGAATGGCATGGGTGTTCATGGTCGGGTCGGGTGAGTCGGTAAGCTGCTAGCGGTTTGGCGAATCATAGACGGGCTCCGCAAGCAGTTGGAAGAAGTCCTCCGTTTTCGCAAATGCGGCCGGATCGTTCATCTCGAAGAACCAGAACCGTTCGATGTCGCCCCGGTTCACGAGGAGCTGCATGGTGCCCTGGGTCCGGTGCTCGGCAATGAGCCAGTTGACCACGATGCGGTAGTCAAGTCGTCCATCGGGACTCAGCGGTTGCGTTCGGTCGAACACGAAGGGTGGCGTGCCCTGACGTACGGCGGTGATTGGGAACCCGGGGTGCTGGCGGAAATCACGCAGATCGAACTCGCCAGGGTCAGAGCGACTTCCTACGAA
>JAOTWK010000504.1 GCA_029862935.1 Gemmatimonadota bacterium
TCTGCCTGCGACCGTCTCGTTGGAGGCGATCGGCTGAGCGGTGTGGGATACGGTGAACTGCAGCCGATCGCCTCCAACGAGACGGTCGCAGGCAGACAGCAGAACCGCCGTGTGGAAGTGGCCATCTGGGCGAACGACAAGCTCAAAGCCGCGGCCAAGCGGCAGGCGCAGCCATAACGCCGCCGAGAGACGCGCAGGGGGGAGAGAATATGGTGGGATTGCTTGGTCGTCGCCGATCACCGATTCGCACACTCGCCGCCGCGCTGATCGCGCTCGGCGTGTTGGGGTACCGACTGCTCACGCGAACGCCCGAGACCTCGACCATCGGCTTTTGGGTCGCGGTGGCGGTCACGGCTGCCTTGTTGGCTGTGGTCGCGTGGGTAGTGACCTCAGCCCTGCGGAGCCGCGCGGGCGGATGATGCGTGCACTCGCTGTCACCGACCGTTTCCGGAGAAGGTGTTAGATTGCTCCCCGTTGTGGCCCGCGCCGACGACCACGATCGCCGTGTCCAGAGTCCCGAGACGCTGAATCCCGTTTTTCCTTTTGAGGAACCTGTGTCCAACCCAGCACCCACGCACCCTGAGCCCGATCGCTTTGCCTACTCGGCCCTGCTCGACGCAATGCCCGACGCGGTGGTCATGGTGGATCATGACGGCCGCATTGTGGAGTTCAATGCCAGGGCACAAGGCATGTTCGGGTATGCTCCCGAGGAAGTGCTCGGCGAGCCGGTCGAATTGCTGATCCCCGAACGGTTCCGGGATGGACACAGAGGTCACCGCGATGGATACGCGAAGGCCCCCTTCGTGAGACCAATGGGCGCCGACATCGAGTTGTTCGCCAGAGGCAAGACCGGACCGGAGTTCCCGGTGGAGATCAATCTGGCACCGTTTCAGTCTCCGCGGGGTCCGCTCGTGGTGACGGTCATCCGGTGTCTGTCAGACCGAAAGTCCCACTCGGGATGACGACCTCGATCGCTCGCGGCCACAATCCAAAGTATCACAATTCCGCTTGACGCACCGCTCGAAAACCCTAGCTTGGTGAGTACGTCGGGTCGCAATTTCCCAGGGCCGTGTGGACGGACGGCCTGAAGCGAAGCGACACGTTCGAAGGCGCCCGACGTAGCGGCCCTGCGGGAGGGGACAATCGCGGGGCCGCTTCTTGTTTGTGGTCCCGTAGTTGGGTGAAACGGGCAACACACGTTATCGTGTTGGGGTAGCCAGCTGGGGGTGGACATGCCCCACGTTCCGAACCTCGCCAGATTACGCTCGCAGCGATTCCCGACCCTCGCGCTCGCTCTCGGCGTCTTCCTGCTCTGTATTGTGGCGTTCTGCGCCGCGTGTGGAGAGCCCTGGAGCCCGCCCGAGCCGCCCGACGTGCCGATCGGCGCAGTCCAGATCGTGCCCGACAGTGCGGTTGTGCTCGAAGGCACGGTGCTCCGTCTCGAGGTTTCCGTGCATGCTGGCGACGGCACGGCGCTCTCGGGACGCGCGGCTTCCCTGTACTCGCTCTCTCCGAACATCGCCGTCGTGAGATCGGACGGGCAGGTCGAGGCCCGGTCGCTGGGAGTCGCGCGCATCGTTGCCGAAGCCGAAGGCGCCAGCGACACGGCTGCCGTCGATGTGCGCCTCCTGTTCCGAACGATCAGTGCCGGCGCCGGACATACGTGCGGTGTGAGCACGACTCATCGGCTCTATTGCTGGGGTGACGGAGCGTTGGGTCGATTGGGCACTGGCACCGACCGGTCGTCGGTCGTGCCAGTCGCCGTCGCCACCGATCGACGGTTCGACGCCGTGAGCGCAGGTGGAGACGCGACGTGCGGGCTGAGCGGATCTGAGGCGTATTGCTGGGGCAATAACGGCGCGCGCCACCTCGGCACGGGCACCAAACCCGGTGCCATGACACCGACGTCGGTCGCCGGCGGGCACGCATTCACGAGTCTCGCCCTCAACACACTGCACGCGTGTGGCGTCACGATCGCCAATCGCGCCTTCTGCTGGGGCGCCGACTGGGCCGGCCAGGTGGGGAACGGTCCTCCTCCGTCCGGGCTCGCGCCTTTAGAGGTTGTTGGTGGAGCGGACTTCACCGCGATCGCCACGGGATGGCTGTTTACCTGCGGCGTCTCGAGCGACGGGATGGCGCGCTGCTGGGGGTTCAACGACCAGTTCCAGCTCGGCGTGCCGACGGTTCCCGAATCCTGTGTCTGGCCGGACGGCACGCCGGCCCCGTGCAGCACGACGCCCATCCTTGTCACGGGTGGCTCGTCGTTCGCGTCGGTGGTGGCAGGTGGCGGACACGCCTGCGCGCTGGGTGCCGACGGCCGGGCTTCGTGTTGGGGGGCGAATGCGTTCGGGCAGCGGGGCGACGGCACGACCCGGGCTTCGCCGAGCCCGACTCCAGTGGCGAGCACTCCGGCGCTGGTCGCCGTGACGGCCGGAGACCGGCACACCTGCTCGCTCGATGGCGACGGTCGGATCTGGTGTTGGGGGTACAACGGTCGGGGGGCGCTCGGCACCGATGCCACGTTCGACAGCTGCGATGGTGGCTTGTGCAGCACGACTCCCGTCAAGGTCGACACGGATCTCCGCTTCGATGCCGTGAGCGCGAGCGCCGGCTCAGGTGGCTCCCACACGTGCGGAGTGAGCCGCTCGGGACACGCGTACTGCTGGGGGCTGAACGGTGCGGGCCAATTGGGTGCGGGCTATCGAGGTGGGCTCAGCTTCGAGCCGCTGCTCGTGGCAGGGCAACTCCCAGTCGCCCCGCAGCGATGATCGGTGGGGGGCCCGGCGGTGATGCTCGTCATGCTGGGGCCGCCGTAGGGGATTCGGGACCGGCGATACCGGAGATCTGCGTTTCGCTGTACACTTGGGAAGATTGGATTCACGCGCGAGCGATCGGCCGGGGACATGATGCCGAGCCGCTCGGGTGTCCCGCCCCACTCGATCGGAGGTAGGCATGCACGTCCGCACACCCGTACTCGCCGGGTCGCTCGCCCTGTTGATTTTCGCGGGATGCGGGGACGACGTGGTCGGCAACGCGGCGCAAGACCTGAGCGGTACCTATTCCCTGGTGT
>JAOTWK010000505.1 GCA_029862935.1 Gemmatimonadota bacterium
CGCAAAGCCGTTGATGTTGTAACAGGTCCCGACGGTAAAGATGTTGTCCAGGTCGTTCCGGTTGGCCACACCGTCGTCCACACGGATGACGATGGTGCCGCTGCCATCATCGACGCTTGAGTTCTGACTGTTCCCGCTCGCTGCGAATGCCTCGAGGAGTTGCGCCTTTTCGATTCGGACAAATCGGTTCTGGAGGTCATCCAGCGGATCGCCACCTGAAGCCGAGATCTGTGCGGTGGTCACGAGGAGCGGCACGGGTGTGGCTACATCCGCCACCACTTGGCGAAGCACGACACTCGTGAGCTCGAACTGGCCGCTGAAGATGACGGTATTTCCTCCTACCTCGATCTGGTCACCGACCTCGATCCCTTGTCCCATGAGCGCGGGGGCGAATAGGAAGATGCCGGCGGTGGCGTCTTCGATGTATGCGAAGCTCGCTTCAATCTGTCCGGGGGCCGACGTGACGAGTCCGCGGACAATCACGAAGTCGCCCAGGTTGGCGTCTTTTGCCGCCTGAATCGTGATCAAGCAGCCAGGCCGTCCCGCCACCTGCTCAAACGCTGCCTGATCGATGTAGACCGAGACCAGCAGCGGGTTCTCACAGATTGCCACGCCTGCCGGCACCGTGGTCGTGTCGATCACGAGATCGTGGGTCCCCGCCGGAATGCCAGTGACCAGGTAGCGGCCGTCCGCGCCCGATGTGGCTGTGCCGTTGGCGAACGTCTGGCCCGTCCCGCGATCCTGAATTGTGATGCCCACGTCACTGATCGTGTAGTCTCCGTCGGACGGGTCAAACAGACCGTCCTCGTTGGCGTCGAAGAACGCCAGGCCCTCAATGTCCCCGGTTCCTTCGATCAGGAATGCCGGCGCCACGTCTTTGCATGCCGGGAGCATCGCTAAGCAAACGAGCGTGAGCCCAGCGAGGCCGCGGCGATGCCTTCTGCGTAAACGCGTCACGGAAGTCTTCTCCCTCATGTAAGTCGTCATCGTCAGGCTCTCACTCACTGGATATCCTGGATGTCGCGGATCTCTAGCCGTGCGGCCGGCGTGTTACGGTCGTCCGTACCGAGGACACCGAACAGCGTGACCGACGCCCCTAGAGTCCAGGCAGTACTGGCCACACCATTACGGCTGTCTACATACGTCACAAAGTCGGTATCCGCCGCGTCTGACAACCACACCGTTTGATTGTCAAATCCGTCCGTGAACAGGCTGTCCACGGTCCCACCGATCGTGACCAGCTCGCCCTGGTACAGGCCACCGTTGATGTCTACCCCCGTAACTGTGCGGGCTGTTGGAACGGCTTCGTTCCCGAGGATACTGACGGCATCTGTTGAGATCTGCACCTCGCCGCGGAACGCGCCTACGGTACCCACCACACGGATGCGATCACCCCGCGCAAGCGTCGGCGCACCGGAGTGGAACGTCGAAATCCCGCCGGTCGCGTCCTGGAGGAAGTACACGCGCGAATCCCAATTCTGCTGCCAGGTCACGACGCCCTCGACGGTGACCGTCGCGCCTGACTGCGTGCGCGCCGTGGCGATGTCCACGGTGGAGCCGCCCAACACGGCGTCGCTCGGCTGCCTGGGCTCTATCCTGTACTGAAAGGTGTTGCGGTCGTCCGAGCCGAGCACGCCGACCAAGCTGTAGGGCTGACCTGAGGTCCAATCGGTGCTGGCGACGCCAATCCGGCTGTCTACGTAGGCGGTGAAGATCTCAGCCGCCCCGTCAGTCAGGAACAGGGAGTGGTTGTCGAACCCGAACACCTGCACGCTGTCGAGGGTGCCGTCGATCGTGACCAACTCGGCCTGGAAGTTGCCCGCGTTGATCTCGGCCCCGCTCACGAGGCGCGGTGTCGGCTCGCCCACGTTCCCGAGGACTTCGAGTGCCGTGACGGGTGAGATTTGCTCTTCACCGCGGAACGCGCCACGCTGGCCCGTGATGCGAACACTGTCACCCACAAGGAGCGCCGGCGAATTGGTGTCGAACGTCGACATGCCCGCTGTGCCGTCCTGGAAGAAGTACTGTCGCAGGTCGAACGAGGGCTGCCAGGTGATCACAGCCTCGACCGTGACGACTTCGCCAGCAGCCGCAGCGCGGGCGTCCGCCATGCTGATCACGAGATTTCCAGTGAAGAGGATGTCGATGGCCGTCGTTGCGGCGGCATTCACGGCCGCGTTCACCGTGTTCCCGCCGACAATGGTGATCGTCTGGAACGGGGTGACCTCGATATCGTAGTTCCCGGGTCGCAAGTCGTCGAACGCGAAGATGCCGTCGACGTCAGTAGAAGTGGTGGCAATGTCGGTGGCGCCACCGGCTTCCCTGACTGCCACCGGCACGCCCCCCGCCGGCGTGTCTTCGCCGGCCTCGTAGGTGCCGTTGGCGTTGTCGTCCCGGAAGATCCGCCCGCTCAGGTCACCAGGCAGAAACGCGTACCGAAACTCAGCCGAGAGCGTTCCGCCCTGAAACGGTGCGGCGACCCCCGGATTCGATGCGGACGCGAGCACGGCACCGGCCGGCGGTGTTGCTGACACGGCGAGCTTGTAGCTCCCAGGTGCGAGCGATTGGAATGTTGCGAGTCCGTCGGCGTCGGCGGTCTCGGACACGTCGACACCCCCGCTCGTCGCCGTGACGGTGGCGCCTGCCACCGGAACGTCGGACCCCGTGTAGGCGCCGTCGCCATCCGCGTCCACGTAGACGCGTACCGCGAGCGTCGAGGTCGTGCCCTCCCCGAGGGTGAGCTGCTCGAGGCTGCAGGCCCCGGCCAGCAAGGCCAGAGCAGGAAGCAGCCGTCCCCAATGCCGTCTCATATGCGCGGTCTCCTGATGATCTTGAGTGTTGTGTGGCGGAACGGGAGGAACCAACATCGCGCCCACGCATCTGCGACCCAACCTGCTATGTTGTCGGGTGGCGGTGGGAGGGATGAAAGTACGAAAGGGGTCCCAAGTCCTTCCACAGCAGCTACGTATTTGTTGTCTTTATCAGGCCTTCCAAAAGGAATTACGACGAGGTACGCGGAAAGTCAAATGCACTCGCCGACCGACCGTTACATGCCTGTGATTCGTGCG
>JAOTWK010000506.1 GCA_029862935.1 Gemmatimonadota bacterium
AGGCCTCACGGCCATCGGGCTTGGGGGCAGACATGTGGTATGCATCGTTGGTCAAGGCGTACCCTAGAAGCTCGGCATACACGCGCGCTCCTCGTGACTCGGCGCGGTCGAGCCGTTCCAGCACGAGCACGGCGGATCCCTCGCCCATCACGAATCCGTCGCGCGCCACGTCGAATGGACGCGATGCACGCTCGGGGGCATCGTTGCGCGTGGACATCGCCCGGATCAACGTGAAGGCGCCGAAGCTGAGCGGAGCGAGCGGCGCTTCCGCTCCGCCAGCGAGCATGATGTCGGCCCGTCCCGCGCGGATGGCGTGGAACGCATCCCCGATCGCCACGGCTCCCGATGCGCAGGACATCCCATTGGTGGAGTTCGGACCGGTGACGCCGAACTGTATGCCGATGTTGCAGGAGACCGCGCCGCCAAACACCGACGTCGCGAGCGTCGGCGCGACATGCCGCAAGCCATGGCGCAAATACGTTGCTGATTGCGCCTCGGCCTGAGCCACGCCTCCCAGCGCTGATCCCATCATCACGCCAATACGGTCCCGGTCTTCGACCGCGATCCGGAGCTCCGCATCTTCGATCGCGAGCCGAGCCGCCACTACGCCAAGTTGGGAGAATCGGTCCAATCGACGGGCGGCCTTGGCGGGCAGATGGTCGGTTCCCTGAAACCCGTCGATCTCGGCGGCAATCCGGCTGCGAAACGGTGTCGGGTCAAAGCACGTGATCGTGCGTACCGCCGACCGCTTCGCTTGAAGGCCACTCCACAGCCCCTCGACCCCCGTGCCGATCGGTGTCACGCAGCCAATGCCGGTCACGACGACTCGCGTCATGCGCGCTCCGACTCGCGCTTGACGCCGGCCAGCGTGCGAGACGCGATGGCGTGGATGAACACGGGACCGATGACGAGATCCGCCGCAAGCCTGCCGATGAACGGCCAGCGAGGACCCCGCCACTCGTGCACAATGGTTACGTCGACATGTTCTTCCTGCTGCTCGAGACGCCACACCACACCCATGCCGGCCGTAATGCCCTTGATGTGTCGGTACCGTACCTCGCGTCGTTCTGGGATCACGTCCATCTCCGAAACCCACCAGGTCGGGTATTTGAGCACGCCGAACGGCCGCCACGCCGCCATTTCAACCACCGCTCCGCGCTCCCGCCGCTCCAACATGCGGACCCAACGGTAGTGCGGCAGAAACCCAGGCCACCGTTCCACGCCCGCCGCCACACGAAAGACATGGTCGATGGGAGCGGCGACTGTTGCACGGTCAATTGTGCGCACGACGGGACCTCCAAAACGCGACGACGCGATATCCCGGGCGCTTTCGCACGGTGCCCACAACTCCGGCCGCCAGGAGCAATTCGCGCAACGTGCGGCTCGAGAACCCACGCCGGACGGAAACGACCCCGTCGCGGCGGCTCACCGGATGGAAACGCAGCACGTGCGCCGCCGCCCAAATACCGAGTCGTGCCAGCCACGCGCGCCGGAGGTCGGCGACGACCACACCAAGTCGCGCAACCCGGGTGAGCTCATGCAGGATCGCGATCGCGGCGTCCCTCGAGAAGTGATGGAGCAGCTGACTTGCGACGACAAGGTCCACCCCGCCGTCGGCAATGGGCAATGCGCGAGCGTCACCTACCAGCGCAGGCAACGATCGACTCTGGCACATTCTCGCTGCCTCGGAGTGCCAATCGAGCGTTGCGGCGACGAGCTTCCGTCCCTTCCGCGAGAGCTTGCGTGCCACGTAGCATGCGATGTCACCACCGCCTGCTCCCACATCCAACATGGTGAGGCTGCCGGTGGCGCGTTCGTCGAGCAACCGAGTAATCCCGTAGATCACGGCGCTTCGTCCACCGAGGTACTGGTTCGCCCTCGCAATATCGCGCAGCGTCGCCCGCGTGAGTGTAGCATCGAAGTCCGGTGAATCCAGTGCTTCGTAGCCGATACGAGAGATCGACGGCTCGGCCGGTGTCATCGCACCAGCTGCCACATGAACGATGGACGGAGCACCTCGGCCGCCGGGACGAAATCACCAGTCGCGCCCACCAACAAGTCCGCCAGTTGCTGTCGGACTGCGAGGCGACGGGAGAGGTGGTTCAGTACGGCGGGGTGCGCCACCGCAAACGCAACGACGCGCTCGAGAAACCACTTGCGTCCGAACTCCTTGCGCCGCATTGCGTCATACGAAGCGAGTCCTGCCGCGGACAGCGCGTCCCGTTCCAGCGCGGAGATCAGCACCTCGGCGAGCAGCTCCCCTCCCCGCAGCGCCGCATAGATCCCCTCCCCGGTGAACGGATCGTAGAAGTCGGCAGCATCCCCAACCAAGGCAACATGGTCTGCGGTGGCACGTACCGTCAGACGGGCAAACGGACCAGCCGCCAACACTTCTTCGGTCAACGTAGCTTGACGCACGCGATCGGCGACGATCGGAAACCGCGACAGGAGCGTCTCGAACTGCGAGAGCGATCTCCCCGACGGACGGAGCCGGTGGCGATCGACAACCACCGCCACGTTAGTAAGGCCACGCCCGATCGGCGCGAGGCCAACATAGCCCTCACGTCCGACATGCATCTCACCGACGTCCGACATCCCCGGGACATCGCGGGCATGCGTCACCAACGCCACACGCTTCCGACGCCCCCACCGGACCACGCCCAGCGCTCGCGCAATGCGCGAGTGGAGGCCGTCAGCGCCGATCACGACTCGCGCGCTCACGGTGGATTCGGTGCGACCGGTTCGAACCGTGATCGTTCGGCGGCCCACGGCACACTCGTGGAGCCCAAGAACGGCGGTTCGCTCGAAAAGGTGCGCGCCGCGCCGGGTTGCTGCTTCCACCAAGAGATGGTCGAGCACCGCGCGCGGCAGTGCCAATCCAAAGTCCCGATATCCGCGGAACGGTCGCGCACCACGAAACCGTCCGGTGAAGCCGGACCCATCCACGCTCACGACCCGCATTCCCGACAGCGTGGCAGCGCCAGCCGCATGTACGGCGTCCAGCACCCCGAGGCGGTCCAGGACTCGAGCGGCCTCGGGACTCAGATACTCAGCACAGGCCTTGGGC
>JAOTWK010000507.1 GCA_029862935.1 Gemmatimonadota bacterium
CTCGGAGACCGTCTGCCCAGTGAGCGCCACCCGTATCGGCTGAAATACCGCGCCCAGCGACAGGCTCCGTGCCTCGGCGAGGCCACGCAGCTCCGTCTCGAGCCCTTCCGGGGTCCAGTCCGGCTCGGCGATGGTGCTCAGCCGTTCCACCACTGCCCGGAGCGCCGACCGGAACCCCTCCAGGTCCTTTGCCATGAGCTTGTCGGCTTTCGCGTCACGCTGGATCCGGCTCGCGTCGAACCGGATTGCCACCCGGTCGGCCAACTCGAGCGTGGTGCGCGCCCGCTCGCTCTGCACCGCGACTGCCCGGAGCAGCCGGTCGCGTCCAATGGATTTGGCGGTGAGCCCGCGGGCGTCCAGGACCTCGTTCACCAGGGCATACAGCTCCTCGGGCGGCGTGCGGCTGATGTACTGCCCGTTCAGCCACTCGAGCTTGGTGAGATCGAAAATGGCGCTCTTCTTCTGCACCCGTTCCAGCGAGAAGGCCTCAATGAGGTCCCGTGCGTCGACGAACAGCTCCTGCTCGTCGCCCGGGTTCCAGCCGAGCAGCGCCAGGAAGTTTCGCATGGCACCGGGTAGGATGCCTTTGGTGCGGTAGTCGCCCACCGCGGTCGCGCCGTGCCGCTTGGAGAGCTTCTTGCCGTCCGGTCCGTGGATCATGGGCACGTGCGCAAACACGGGCGGCTCGTGCCCCAATGCGCGGTACACGGCGATCTGTTTGGGCGTGTTCGAGATGTGATCGTCACCGCGCATGACGTGCGTGATCCGCATCTCGATGTCGTCGGCCACCACGGTGAAGTTGTAGGTCGGCGTCCGATCGGATCGCAGAATCACCCAGTCCTTGATGTCGCTGCCCTGAAAGCTGATGCGTTCGTAGACTGCGTCCTCCCAAACGATCTCACCTTCGGGCATGCGGAACCGGATGGCGCCGTCCTCCTCATACGCCTTGCCGTCGGCGAGCAGCCGGTCGGCGAGCGCCTGATGGCGCGCCAGGCCGGCGCCCTGGAACACGATCTCCTCGTCCACGTCGAGGCCGAGCCACGCGAGGCCGTCGAGAATGACCTGCACATGCTCCTGGGACGAGCGGGCGCGGTCGGTGTCCTCGATGCGCAGCAGGAACGTCCCGCCCAGCTTCCGCGCGTAGAGCCAGTTGAACAGGGCCGTGCGGGCGCCACCCACGTGCAGGTAGCCGGTGGGGGAGGGAGCGAATCGAACGCGGACGTCAGGTGTCGTCATCGGGGTCCTGGTACGTGCAGCGTGCAATGGGCAGGGTGCAGGGTGCAAGGTAATCGCTCGCTCGCCGGATAGCTCGAGGGAATCGTCTGAGGATCACGGGCCCCGTCGCCTCAGTCGGATGGTCGCGATCATGGGCCGGTGGTCCGATCCAACGTCGGGCCCAACCCATGCGCGGATCACGTCGAGGCTCTCGTCTACGAGGATGTGGTCGATCCGCGCCCGGATCCACCCGTTCATCCGCGTGAACCCGAAGCCGCGACCCGCCACCGAGAACGCGTTGGTCCACCCGCTCCACGCGCCGCGGTAGATGGGACTCTCCGGTGGCGTGTTGAAGTCGCCCAGGACGATCTGCGGCCGCGGGGATTCGTCCACCCACCGGGCCGCACGCCGCAGTTCGATTTCGCGGAGTGAGGACTTCTGTGTGAGCTTGGGAATGCCCTCCTCCAACTCGCCCGCGCGGATGCGCTCCAGGCCGGCGCGAGGCGTCTCGAGATGCAGGTTGGTGACGTGGAGCGGAATCGGATCGGCCTCGAGCCGATAGGTGACGACCAAGGCTGCACCGCCAGCGATCTTGAAGGCCTCCCGCTCCATCGCGCGCACCGTGGAGATCGGATACCGGCTCACGAGGCAAAGCCCGTCCCGACCATCGGTGTGCCAATCCTGGAGCGCCTCGATCCGCTGACCCAGCTCCCCTCCGCATTCCTGAATCGCCAGCACGTCCAAGTCGAATCCGAACAATAGGTCGGTCAGCGCGACGGACAACGAGCCGCCCCCCTGAGCGTTGAGCGTCATCACGGTGACGTCGCGCGTCGGATCCGGAGAGGCCAGCCAACTCCGCCAGCCGGTCCGGAGCCCCATGACCGAGCCGAGCACGAGGATGGCCGAGAGGGCGAGTGGCGCGAGGAGTGCCCGGTCCCAGCGCAGGCTCGCCGGCACCAAGACGGCAAGCGGCAGGAGCAAGAGCCAGCGCGGGCCGAACAACAGCGTGGTGGCGAGCCACCACCGGTCGCTCAGCCACCAGAGGCACCCAGCCGAAACGACCGCAAGGAGGAGATAGCCGGCCGCACCAATCCAGGCGACCCGCGCGGGCGTCGCGGCCGACCCCGGTTGGACGAGGTGCGCGATCCAGCGGCCCACGCGCCGGATGCGCCAGCGATCGACCGCCGCACCGCAAGCACCGCACCGCGCGCGTCTCCAGAACTTGCCGGGAGCGAGCCGCACCTTGTGCCGCTTTCCCGAGCAACGAACGATGACGCTGTCGGGGCGGATGCCCGGGAGGGCGAGCACCCGTGTCAACCACTGCGCCATCGACGTGGGTCGTCTCGCCGGCATGATCTACGTTGCCTTTCGTGAAACGGAGCTCGTGCTGTTGCACTGTAGTTGCCCGCCTGTGGCGTGGCAAACTGTCGAAGGGCAGCCGGTAGTCCCTACCTTGGGAGTCGCAGCCGACTCCACGCTGCGTCTGCGCGTTGCCGCCAGTCAGGAGTCTCAGTCCTCACAGGATGATCTCAGCGTTCGGAGAGCCACCCGTGGATCCTGAGTCACCGAAATCCGGTGTCGTGGCCACGTGTACTGAGGCGCTGCCGCCCACGCGGTGTCCCGAGTGCGGCGAGCCCTGTGCGGTGGCCACGCGGACGCAGGACCTCATCACCGGCCGTGTGACGCTCTACACGCAGTGCGACCGGTGTGGCCGGCGCTGGCAGCCGGCGACGAAGCAAAGCTTGAGCGGCTAGGCGGTTGGAACGATCGGTGGATCAGCGGATCGCGGCGTCGCTAGGTCGCTCCCCTAACCGCTCCACCGCTTAACCGCAAACCCGACCACTTGGCTC
>JAOTWK010000508.1 GCA_029862935.1 Gemmatimonadota bacterium
ACCAAACTCCTCGCCCAATACGGAGAACACGAAATCGGTATGCTGCTCCGGCAGAAACGCGAGGCGTTTCTGCGTTCCCTCAGTCAGACCCTTCCCGAGGATCCCGCCCGAGCCGATCGCCACCTTGGACTGAATGATGTGCCACCCCGTAGCCCGCGGGTCGATCTCGGGATTGAGGAATGACAGCAATCGGTTCTGTTGATAGGGCGCCAGTCGGCCCCAGAGCTCGAGGGCCAGCAATCCCATGGCCAAGTTCACGAGCCAAACCACGAGTCCTTCCAAGACGTACGGACGCACCCATAACAGCACGATCGTCAACAGCACGATCCACACGCCCCACGAGAGCGTGGAGAACGCCATCAACAATGACAAGAACGGTGAGGCGAGCAGGAGCAGGAGCCAGTGATTGACCCCAGCCCAGAACAGCATCGCGAACAGCAGCCCCACAAAGACGAGCGCGCTCCCCAAATCCGGTTGCAGGCCAACGAGAATGAACGGGACCCCCACGATCACGAGCGACGGCAGCAGCTGGGTGAGGGTCAACGGAGGCTCCCGCTGTGGCCCGAGGTGCCGCGCCAGCATGAGCACGGTCGCGAGCTTTGCCAACTCGGCAGGCTGTCCGAGGCGCCGGCCGCCGATCGCAAGCCACGATTTGGCACCCGACGCCGTCCCGGCTCCGGTCCCGACGATCAAGGTCAGCGCGAGGAGCAGCACGGCGCCGACATACACGGCAGGCGTCACCCACTCCAGAATGCGCGGAGAGACACGAAACGCGAACACGGCCGCGACCAGCCCGATGCCGACCCAGAGGGCCTGGCGCTTCCAGATCCCCGAGGCTGCCGACGGCACGTCGGTCACACCGGCGCTGTAGAGCAGGATCAGACCGAGCCCCACCAGCAACACGCCCCAGAGGGGCATGGCACTGTCGAGCGTCCTACCGCGCACGGTCCACCGGTTCGCGTCCCGGTCCCCGAAGCAGAGCGGTGTCTGGGAGAATCGGGATGGGCTGCGGGGCCGAGTCGGCCGGCGTCTCCAGCCGGTACTCCCCACCCCGGGGCTTCACCGCATCCGCGCCGAGCAGGTATCGCGCGATGATCCGCGTGACGACGGGCGCAACGCGGGACCCGTGTTCGGCGAATTCCACGATGGTGCCGACCACGATCTCTGGATCGTCCGCAGGGGCAAATGCGACGAACCACCCGTGGTCCGGCCCGTGGGGATTCTGCGCCGTGCCCGTCTTGCCCGCGATCCTGAGGTCCATGATCTGCGCCGCCGCAGCCGTGCCCCGGTCGACGACCGCCACCAGGGAGGCGCGAAGGTCGGCGAGATCGCGATCGGAGAGACCCAGCGTGTGCTGCTGGCCTTGGCGAGTCGCCACCAGGTGCGGCGCGGCCGTCGTGCCGTGCGGGCTCGCCAGCATGCCGTAGAACCGCACCACGTTAACGAGGGTCTGCGCGTTTTCGCCCTGACCGATCGCGAGATTCAAGGTCACGGCACTCGTCCAGTTCCGGGGTCCGTAGCGACGGTTGTAGTACTCCGCGGAACCGGGAAAGATGGACTCCGTCTCGCTGGGCAGGTCGATGCCCGACCGACTGCCGAAGCCGAGCGCGGTGCCGTCCTGCAGGAGACCCGTCAGACCCAGCTTGAGCCCGAGCTGGTAGAAGTACACGTCACACGAGTACTGAATGGCCTCAGCCAAGTTCACGTTCCCGTGTCCCTCGACCCGCCAACACCGAAAATACCGGTTGTAGTATTGAAAGCCGCCGCGACAAGGCACCGTCATCCGCGTGTCGAACGTGACGATGCCTCGCCGCAGGGCCATGGCGGCGATCGCGAGCTTGAACGGGGAGGCGGGCGGATACCTGGCCTGGATGGCGCGGTTGAATAGCGGGAAGTCCTGGCTGGCGGCGAGGCGCTGCCACTCCGTTGGATCGACGCCACCTACCAGCACATTTGAATCGAAACTCGGCGCCGAATAGAGAGCCAGCACCTCGCCCGAGCGCGGGTCCATGGCGATGACCGCACCCCGACGGCCAGGCGGGAACGTGCTCTCGACAAACCGTTGTAGCTCGAGGTCGATCGTCGTGCGGATGGTGCGCCCCGGCTGGGGCTCGAGCGTCGATTCGATCCCCGCGTCGCGTATGGTGCGGTTCAGGGCATCAACCTCGACGTACTTCACCCCGTCCCGACCGCGCAGCTCGGCGTCGTAGAACTGCTCGAGGCCATCGCGGCCGACCAGTGTGCCGAGACGGGCGCCCGGATGCGAGCTCACGCGAAGCTCCTCCTCGGAAACCTCGCCGACATACCCAACAAGGTGGGCCGTTGTCGCACTGAAGGGATATCGACGCTTGGGATCGCTCTGGATGACCAAGCCGGGATTCCAAGGGCGGAGCTCTTCGAGTGCCGACACGACTTCAAAGGTGGCGTTTCGTCGCACCAGCACGGGCTCGGACGGCGTGAGGCGGTACCGCTCGAGGATTAAAGCCCGCTCGACGGAGTCCGTGCGAAGAATCGGATTGAGCCGGTCGAGCGTGGTGCGGAGCGACTGCGCGGAAACGGCGTGCAGCGACACCGAGTAGCCCGGCACGTTCTCGGCGAGCACCACACCGTGGCGATCCGTGATCAGCCCGCGCGGGGCAGGAATCGGGACGGGACGGAGGCGGTTTTCTTCGGATTGCACGCGGTAGCGGTCGGAGCCGATCACCTGCAGCCTGAAGAACGCGACCGTGAGCAGCGTGAACGTGGCGATGACCATCACCCGCCCGAGGTCGGCGCGGCGCGCCACCGCACGCCGGTCTCCCCAACTCATCCGCGCACCCGGACGTCCAACCAGCGCCGAAACACGATCAGGATTGTGACCCCCGCTGCCGCGGTTGTGAGCGCCTTGAGGGGCGACCACCAGAGCAGTTGCCACGCCAATGCCGAGTCCGTCATGTGTCGGCCGGCCACGAGCACGAGGACGTCGCGCAACCACGTCCCCACCAGAAAGAAGCCACCACTCACCAACAGGCTCTCGGCAAAGAACACCGCTTTGCCCCAAGCCGCGAGGTACCCTACGCAGCTG
>JAOTWK010000509.1 GCA_029862935.1 Gemmatimonadota bacterium
GAGCACGCTCTGCATCGTGATCTGTACCTGCGTCGGATCCCGGAGCCCCCAGAAGAACGCGGATCCCAGCATGGCCGGTGTGAAGAACGGCCGTCCGGCGATGGCGTCCACCACAAAGAACCACGCGGCGATGATCACCGCGCCCAGGAGACCGACCAAGATGCCTTCGCGAAGGGTTCGTGCGTCCATGGCGCTCATCCGTTGCCGATATCTGAGAGTACGTCGGGTCCTGTGCCCACCGCAATCCCCGAACCGTGCCACACGATCGTCCCGAGGTCCCGGGTGACCCCCACCGCTTCTCCAAAGAGAACATTGGCTGGCCCCGTTCGTGTTCCGTGGGTGTCCCGAGGCGTGTGCCGGTTGCGACCGCCTACGCCACAGGCGCATCATTCGGCGCCATGGCTCGAACCGGAGATCAGATCCCACGATGACGGTGACGTCGCACCACGGGAGGGCCAGCGATTATTTGGAGCTCACGAAGCCCAATATCGTGGGCCTCATCCTGTGTACGGTGGCGGCGGGTTACTACCTCGGCTCACCGGGTCCCCTGGATCTTGCGGGCCTGATCCACGTCGTGGTGGGCTCGGCTCTCGTGGCCGCCGGGTCCAACGCGCTCAACCAGATTCTCGAGCGGCAGGTGGACGCGGAGATGCGTCGCACGCGCGGCCGGCCGCTTCCGTCCGGACGCCTCCGCGCAGCTGAATCGACGGTCGTGGCCTGGTTGATGGGGGTGGCCGGCGTCGTCTACCTCGCGCTCCTGACGAATGCGTTGGTGGCGGTGCTCGCCGCCGTCACGCTCGGCTCGTACGTCTTCGTCTACACCCCACTCAAACGGTACACCTCGTTCAGCACGGTGGTCGGGGCGGTCCCCGGTGCCCTGCCCGTCGTGGGCGGATGGGCGGCGGGACGCGGGAGCGTCAATCTCGAGGCGTGGGTGCTGTTCGGCATTCTCTTCCTGTGGCAGCTGCCGCATTTCCTCGCTCTGGCCTGGCTTTATCGAGACGACTACGCTAGGGCGGGCCTCCGCATGCTGAGTGTCACGAGTGGGGCGGGGGCCACGTTCCGCCAGGCGCTGGCATACGCCGTTGCCCTGCTGCCGGTGAGTCTCGTGCCGACCCTGCTCGGAACCACTGGAATGGTGTACTTCGGAGGGGCGCTCGTCCTTGCAATATGGCTAATCGCCGAGACCCTGGCCGTGATGTTCGATCACTCGCCGCTCAGGGCACGCCGGCTGTTTCTCGTCACCGTCGTCTATCTACCGGTCATGCTCGTGCTCATGATCATCGACAAGGCAACCTGAGTCGGCGGAGGACTGCGGTCATCTCTCGGCTCCGCACGAGCTTGCGATAACAAAGCGGAGCGGGCGCGGCGACTCACGCCACCGCACCCGCTCGATCTATGAACACGCCGGACCGAGGTCCGACGACTAACGTGGGAGGCGGTTACTGCTCGCCTCCGGCACGGAACCGTACCACCCGCGAACGGGGGGTGTCAGAGATTGTCTCGAAGAGCCTGAGCGACACCACTTCGCCGGAGCGCACGGTCGCCAGCACGCGCTGCAGGTCGGCGGAGGTGCGGACGCGCTGCCCGTTCACGTGGGTGATGATCGGCAGGTAGCGCTGTCGGGCATCGGCCGCCGCGAGATCATCGCGCGCCGGTCCGTTCGGATCCACCTGAGTGATGACGAGTCCCCGCTGCGCATCGGTAAGCTGCAGATTCGCCGCAGCGGCGCTGCTGCTCACTTCTTCCACGGCGATACCGAGCTTGCGCTCGAAGGAGCCGCTGGTAGACGGCCGGGGCTCCTCCGCACTGGCCACCCGCGCCGGCGGCTCGGCACCAGCCTCGACGAGGCGCACCGTGAAATCTTGACGCTTGCCGCCCGGACGCATGACCGTGACCGTCACACGCTCCCCGGGGCGCTTGAACCCGACGATCTGCTGCAGTTGGGCAACGTAACCCACTTCCTTGCCGTCGACGGCGATGATGACGTCGCCCTGTTCCAGACCGGCCCGCTTGGCTGGGCTGTCGTCGCTGGCGAAATCTTGGATGACCACCCCCCCGACGCTCTCGAGCCCGACGTACTCCGCGTCGGCATCACTGGCTGCCACGACGCGGATACCGAGTGCCGCCCGCGTGACTTTCCCCTTGGCGACGAGCTGATCGCCCACCGTACGTGCCAGATTGATGGGGATGGCAAAGCTGTAGCCGGAGTAGAAGCCCGTCTGGCTCGCGATGGCCGAGTTCACACCGACCACCTGTCCGCGGATATTGACGAGTGGCCCGCCGGAATTGCCCCGATTGATCGCGGCATCGGTCTGGATGAAGTCCGAAATGCTCCAGTCACTGCGATCCGCCAAGTTCAAGAGTCGCCCCCGGCCACTCACGATGCCGGCGGTTACGGTGAACGAGAACTGCTGACCGAGCGGGTTGCCAATGGCCAGCACCCACTCGCCCACCCTCAGCGAGTCGGAGTTGCCCAGTGAGACGCTCGGCAGGTCATGGGCGTCGATCTTGATGACCGCGATGTCGGTGTCCGCGTCGCGCCCCACCACCTTGGCGCTGAACTTCCTGCCATCGAACAACCGGACGTCGAGGAAATCGAATCCCTCAACGACGTGGTTGTTGGTCATGATGTGTCCGTCGGGAGAGATGAGGAACCCGCTGCCACTACCCCGCTGTGGCTGCTGCGGAGTGTCTCCACGCGGATCGATGAAGAACCGATCGAAGGGGGCCGGCAGCTCGGGGTGCTCCTGCTGGGGCGCGCGTGCCTCCACCCGTTGCTGGGACTGGATGTAGACGACGGCCGGTCGCACCACCTCCGCGACGCTGGCGAACGCATTTCCGAGATCGATCACGGGTTGGGACGCTTGGACGGGCGCCGGTCGGTTCGTGGTCGACTGCAGTGCCGGTTGCTGCGCCAGCGATCTCGTCGGTGCGTCGACGAGCGACATGAAGACCACGGCCAGCGCCAGCGTGACCCCGATCAGGGTTCCGAACTTGATCCATTCTCTCGTACGGGACATACCGTCAGCTCTCTTGGTTCTGATTGTCGTTAATCG
>JAOTWK010000510.1 GCA_029862935.1 Gemmatimonadota bacterium
CTGTCGGCCCTCGCGGCGAAATCAGGGGGCAAGCGTCCGCGGCTGGAACATGCGACGAAGTTCTTGAGTGGAGAGTAAATCCGGTGGCTGCGAGGATAGCACAGGTGCGTCGCCGGCCGGTTGAACCGTAACACGCAGATGTAGGTGATAGCGTGAAACAGATCTTGATCATCATCAACCTCAAGACCGTCATCATTACGGTCCTGGCCGTGGCGTCCACCTACGTCTGTCGCCGCTTCGCGATCACGGCCGATTTCCCGATGACCTTGATCGCCACCGCCGTGGTCTTCCCCATCGTGTTCTCGATCAGCGGTGCCTACAAGAGGCGAGAGAACGCCTTGGCCAAGTACAGTTCGATCAAAGCACACGGACGTGCCATCTACTTTGCGGCGCGCGACTGGCTGGAACAGACTGACGGCGAGATCCAGGCCAAGGCGCGCGATCTGTTGGGTGAGCTGTTGATTGCGTGTCGCCGATTGTTCAGTCACCCAATCTCCGAGATGCACGAAAACGAGAAGGCCGTCTATTCTGTCTTCTCACAGCTGTCTCGTTACATCAAACATGATCTCCGAGGCAGAGGGCTCCCTTCGGGTGAGGTCTCGCGCTGCAACCAGTTCTTGAGCAAGATGATCATCGCCTTCGAGGACGTGAAACACATCTACCAGTATCGGACGCCGCGCACGCTCAGGGCGTTCAGCGACTTCTTCGTGACCGTGCTGCCGATCATGTACGGTCCGTACTTCGCGGAAGCGTCGCTTGCCTACGCCCCGGGACTCGCCTACGCGATGCCGGTGTTGTTTGCGGTCATTCTCGTGAGCCTGGACAATATCCAGTCACATCTCGAGAACCCATTTGATCAAATCGGTGAGGATGACATCATCATCAACGCCGAGAAGTTCGTTGAACGGTTGCAGGTCGCGTAGCGTAGTGTGTGGTGCTCCACCGCATCGCTGGTGTACCTGTTCTTCGGAGGGTGATCATGCGGCTTCACGCGCTCTTTGTGTCGGCGGTCCTTGTGGCAGTGACTGGATGCGCCGCGTCACCGACGGCCCAGCTCGAGGCAAACAAGGAAGTGGTACGTCAGTTCACGGCAGCGCTCAACGCGGCTGACTGGAAGGGCTGACATTGTGGACGAGGACTTCACACGACACAGTCAAGCCACGGGCGAGCTGCATGTCAACTCGCGTGACCAGTTCATCGATCTGCAAGGGTCGTTTCTGGTGAGTTTCCCTGACCAGCAGGTGAGGATTCAGAAACTCGTAGCGGAAGGTGATGAGGTTGCCGGGTTAGCCACGTATACAGGTACTCATGAGGGCCCGATGGGTGAGTTCCCGGCGACCGGGCGGTCGGTCGAGAGCACCTTCCTTTCTCTCTTCCGCATCGAAGCAGGCCAGATCACCGAACTGTGGGTGGAATGGGACAACGTGGCGATGCTCACGCAGCTTGGATTGTTCCCCCCACCGACGCCATCGGGGGGGTGATCCCGCATTCACGCAGGACCACCTTGCAGAGCCCTTTGTCTTAAGGCAGCTTAGGATCGGTCGCGGATTGCACGAGCACTCCGACTATCGCAGGAGGATCGAAATGAAAGTCATAGCGCGTCGTCTTCGAATCGTCAGTGTCTTGCTCGCTGGCCTGTTGGTCGCGATGTCGGTGTCCGCTTGCTACTCAAACCAGTCTACGGTCGACACGGCTGCCGAAGCGGATGCGATCATGGCGCTGGAGCGCGAATGGTCCCAGAAGTTCGGTGAGGGTGACATCGAGTGGATCATGAATTTGCACGCAGCCGATGCTGTGCAGCTTCCGCCCGGCGCTGAGCCCGTTTCGGGTCTGGAAGCGATGCGTGCTGCCTGGCAGGGCATGATCGACACCGAGGGTCTCGAGATCTCATGGCAGCCAACCACAGCGTACGTATCGACGTCCGGTGACATGGCCTATGACTACGGGACGGCCACGATGACCACGCCCGATGGGTCCGCGCCGATGAAGTACCTCGTCGTGTGGACGCGGCAGGATGGGCAGTGGAAGGTCGCGGTCGACATGTTCAACGCGAACCAGGCACCGAACTGATCTCGAACGGCGTCATCTGGTGCCCGGGTGGGCGCGACTGAGGCGTCTTGCCCAAGACGTGGCTCGCCCTGGGGGCGTTCACGCCCCTCATCGCGCTTACGGGGGCCTGCGGTGCACCGAGTGGCGCTCCGGCGCTCAGTGCCGCTCCGTTGTCAGTCTGTTGGACGCTCCAGCGCACAATCGACGGTGCGGCGGTCACCGCAGACACCGGTTTCGTGCCGTCGCAATTCGCGTTCTCGGTCTCACCGGCCGGCGCCATCAGTATTCCGGGCACGAGCGTCTCTGGACGGTGGACCGTGGTGAGCACCGATTCTGTCCACGCTGAGTGGGGAGAAGGACGTCGACGTGTGTGGCTCTTTGGCAGCGTGCAAGAGGATCAGTTTACGGGAAGTGGTCACGTATTCACGCGGGTTGGTGCGAGCGTGCTGGTTACCTATGCGGGCGTGCGCGTGAGATGCGACCCGGGCACGTAGCCGCAGAAGCAGACCCGAGCGCCATGGAGCGGTTGTGTCGTTGATTGACCCTCTTCCGTTCCGGCTTCGGGTTCCAGGTATCGATAAGATCGATCTTCAGGGTATCCGCTCGATCTCCTATCGAGTTGAAGGCCTGCTTCATGTGGACGGGCACACTGTCGTGTTAGAGTGGGCGGGAACACGGAAGACAGAATGGGTGGCGCTTGGCAGCGTGACCGACGAGGTCGATCGATCGCCTGTCGCGAGACGCGAGGTGCCAGTGAGCGCCATCATCAAGGTGCAGCTTCGCGGAGGATGGATAGCGCCTCGGTTGGAGCTTCGGGCGCGAAATCTCGACGTGTTCGACGGGATCCCCGGCGCTCGACCCGGAGTGGTCCGACTCAAGATCCGCCGCCGAGATCGCAAGCAGGCCGCTGTGGTCGCGGCCGTGCTCGATCGAGCAAGGCGCCTGCCCGAGTCGGGCGACGTCGACCCGATGATCCCACCATCCGTTTGAGGTA